>NZ_JBJQMC010000004.1:0-291819 GCF_046486085.1 Escherichia sp. WS568 | reverse complement strand
ACCAGCTAGGGATCGTCGCCTAGGTGAGCCGTTACCCCACCTACTAGCTAATCCCATCTGGGCACATCCGATGGCAAGAGGCCCGAAGGTCCCCCTCTTTGGTCTTGCGACGTTATGCGGTATTAGCTACCGTTTCCAGTAGTTATCCCCCTCCATCAGGCAGTTTCCCAGACATTACTCACCCGTCCGCCACTCGTCAGCAAAGAAGCAAGCTTCTTCCTGTTACCGTTCGACTTGCATGTGTTAGGCCTGCCGCCAGCGTTCAATCTGAGCCATGATCAAACTCTTCAATTTAAAAGTTTGATGCTCAAAGAATTAAACTTCGTAATGAATTACGTGTTCACTCTTGAGACTTGGTATTCATTTTTCGTCTTGCGACGTTAAGAATCCGTATCTTCGAGTGCCCACACAGATTGTCTGATAAATTGTTAAAGAGCAGTTGCGACGCGGCCTTCAGCTCACTGTCGTGAGGTGGCGTATATTACGCTTTCCTCTTTCAGAGTCAACCCTGAATTTCAGGATTTTTCTCTTCAACCGAACCGGCTGTTTGTGTGAAGTGATTCACATCCGCCGTGTCGATGGAGGCGCATTATAGGGAGTCGTTTCAGGAAGACAAGCGGAAAAATGCATTTTTATTTCAACCGCTCATCTTTTAATCATTACGCCGGTTTTTGCTGCTTTTTTATCGCTTGCGGCAGGTCTGCCAGGCTATTTAACACCCAATCCGCCGCGTTTTCTGCTTCAGGCGTAACAGGTTTACCCGTACGCACCAGCACTTTTGTTCCCACGTTCGCCGCAGCCGCTGCCTGCATATCTTCTAATTTATCGCCCACCATATAAGAAGCGGCCATATCAATATGCAAATAATCGCGTGCCGATAAAAGCATCCCCGGATGTGGTTTGCGGCAGTCGCAGACCTGGCGAAACTCTTCAACACTACCCTGCGGATGATGCGGGCAATAATAGATACCATCCAGATCGACATCGCGGTCCGCCAGCGACCAGTCCATCCACTCGGTCAGCGTTTCAAACTGTGCTTCAGTAAATTTACCGCGAGCAATGCCAGACTGGTTGGTTACTACCACCAGCGCAAAGCCCATTTTTTTTAGCTCGCGCATGGCGTCAATAACACCGTCGATAAATTCAAAGTTGTCGATCTCATGGACATAGCCGTGATCGACATTAATGGTGCCATCACGGTCAAGAAAAATTGCGGGTACGCTCTTCGCCACCTTTTATAGCTCCTTAATAAGGCATGTGACGCTAGTATCGCATGTTTCGACCTGCAAGAAAGTGCTCTTCGCATAAACCTGATTGATTTAGACGTCTGGATGCCTTAACATCCATTTCATTGACGGCGTTGCCCGTTCCAGGCATTCGAAATGCCACGACTAACTTAATGACGATAATAAATAATCAATGATAAAACTTTCGAATATCACCAAAGTGTTCCACCAGGGCACCCGCACCATCCAGGCGTTAAACAACGTCAGCCTGCATGTGCCAGCTGGACAAATTTATGGCGTTATCGGTGCCTCAGGCGCGGGTAAGAGTACACTTATACGTTGTGTAAACCTGCTGGAGCGCCCAACCGAGGGTAGCGTGCTGGTTGATGGCCAGGAGCTGACCACGCTGTCAGAATCTGAGTTGACTAAAGCTCGCCGCCAGATTGGTATGATTTTCCAGCATTTTAACCTGCTCTCTTCGCGTACTGTTTTTGGCAACGTGGCTCTGCCGCTGGAGCTGGACAACACGCCGAAAGACGAAATCAAACGTCGCGTGACGGAATTGCTGTCATTGGTTGGTCTTGGTGATAAGCATGATAGCTATCCGTCGAACCTTTCTGGTGGGCAGAAACAGCGTGTGGCGATTGCCCGTGCGTTAGCCAGCAATCCTAAAGTATTGCTGTGTGATGAAGCCACCAGCGCGCTGGACCCGGCAACGACACGTTCTATTCTCGAACTGCTGAAAGACATCAACCGCCGTCTGGGTTTGACGATTCTGTTGATCACTCACGAAATGGACGTTGTGAAGCGCATTTGTGATTGCGTGGCGGTGATCAGCAATGGCGAACTGATCGAGCAGGACACGGTAAGTGAAGTGTTCTCGCATCCGAAAACGCCGCTGGCGCAGAAGTTTATTCAGTCGACCCTGCATCTGGATATCCCGGAAGATTACCAGGAACGTCTGCAAGCGGAGCCATTCGCTGACTGCGTGCCGATGCTGCGTCTGGAGTTTACCGGTCAATCGGTCGATGCCCCACTGCTTTCTGAAACCGCGCGTCGTTTCAACGTCAACAACAACATTATTAGCGCGCAGATGGATTACGCCGGTGGCGTTAAGTTCGGCATCATGCTGACTGAAATGCACGGCACACAACAAGATACGCAAGCCGCCATTGCCTGGCTGCAGGAACACCATGTAAAAGTAGAGGTACTGGGTTATGTCTGAGCCGATGATGTGGCTGCTGGTTCGTGGCGTATGGGAAACGCTGGCAATGACCTTCGTATCCGGATTTTTTGGGTTTGTGATTGGTCTGCCGGTTGGCGTCCTGCTTTATGTCACGCGTCCGGGGCAAATTATTGCTAACGCGAAGCTGTATCGTACCGTTTCTGCGATTGTGAACATTTTCCGTTCCATCCCGTTCATTATCTTGCTGGTATGGATGATTCCGTTTACCCGCGTTATTGTCGGTACATCGATTGGTTTGCAGGCAGCGATTGTTCCGTTAACCGTTGGTGCAGCACCGTTTATTGCCCGTATGGTCGAGAACGCTCTGCTGGAGATCCCAACCGGGTTAATTGAAGCCTCCCGCGCAATGGGTGCCACGCCAATGCAGATCGTTCGTAAAGTGCTGTTACCGGAAGCGTTGCCGGGTCTGGTGAATGCGGCAACTATCACCCTGATTACCCTGGTCGGTTATTCCGCGATGGGTGGTGCAGTCGGTGCCGGTGGTTTAGGTCAGATTGGCTATCAGTATGGCTACATCGGCTATAACGCGACGGTGATGAATACGGTACTGGTATTGCTGGTCATTCTGGTTTATTTAATTCAGTTCGCAGGCGACCGCATCGTCCGGGCTGTCACTCGCAAGTAACGTTCAACACAACATAAATAATTGAAGAAGGAATAAGGTATGGCGTTCAAATTCAAAACCTTTGCGGCAGTGGGAGCCCTGATTGGATCACTGGCACTGGTAGGCTGCGGTCAGGATGAAAAAGATCCAAACCACATTAAAGTCGGCGTGATTGTTGGTGCCGAACAGCAGGTTGCAGAAGTCGCGCAGAAAGTTGCGAAAGACAAATATGGCCTGGACGTTGAGCTGGTCACCTTCAACGACTATGTTCTGCCAAACGAAGCATTGAGCAAAGGCGATATCGACGCCAACGCCTTCCAGCATAAACCGTACCTTGATCAGCAACTGAAAGATCGTGGCTACAAACTGGTCGCAGTAGGCAACACTTTTGTTTATCCGATTGCAGGTTACTCCAAGAAAATCAAATCACTGGATGAACTGCAGGATGGTTCGCAGGTTGCCGTGCCAAACGACCCAACTAACCTTGGTCGTTCACTGCTGCTGCTGCAAAAAGTGGGCTTGATCAAACTGAAAGATGGCGTTGGCCTGCTGCCGACCGTTCTTGATGTTGTTGAGAACCCAAAAAATCTGAAAATTGTTGAACTGGAAGCACCGCAGCTGCCGCGCTCTCTGGACGACGCGCAAATCGCTCTGGCAGTTATCAATACCACCTATGCCAGCCAGATTGGCCTGACTCCAGCGAAAGACGGTATCTTTGTCGAAGATAAAGAGTCCCCGTACGTAAACCTAATCGTAACGCGTGAAGACAACAAAGACGCCGAAAACGTGAAGAAATTCGTCCAGGCTTATCAGTCTGACGAAGTTTACGAAGCAGCAAACAAAGTGTTTAACGGCGGCGCTGTTAAAGGCTGGTAATATTTAGGCTGTTTCCACAATTTGTAATATCATTCAGGACGGGCGCTTGCCCGTCTTGTCATTTTTACAAGCGCCTGATTCAATATTGACGTTTTGATCATACATTGAGGAAATACTATGCGTGCTTTACCGATCTGTTTAGTAGCACTCATGCTAAGCGGCTGTTCCATGTTAAGCAGATCCCCTGTCGAACCCGTTCAAAGCACTGCACCCCAGCCGAAAGCGGAGCCTGCAAAACCGAAAGCGCCGCGCGCCACGCCGGTCCGAATTTATACCAATGCAGAAGAATTAGTCGGCAAACCGTTCCGCGATCTCGGTGAAGTCAGTGGCGACTCTTGCCAGGCCTCTAATCAGGACTCTCCGCCGAGCATTCCAACCGCACGTAAGCGGATGCAAATCAACGCCTCGAAAATGAAAGCCAATGCGGTATTACTGCATAGCTGCGAAGTCACCAGCGGTACGCCAGGCTGCTATCGTCAGGCTGTATGTATCGGTTCTGCGCTTAACATCACGGCGAAATGAGCAGTTTCCAGTTCGAGCAAATAGGCGTTATTCGCTCGCCCTATAAAGAAAAATTCGCCGTTCCGCGCCAGCCAGGTCTGGTAAAAAGCGCCAACGGCGAACTGCATCTCATTGCTCCCTACAACCAGGCCGACGCCGTTCGCGGCCTGGAAGCGTTCAGCCATTTATGGATCCTTTTCGTCTTTCATCAAACGATGGAAGGCGGCTGGCGTCCAACTGTGCGTCCGCCTCGTCTTGGCGGTAATACCAGAATGGGTGTTTTCGCTACGCGCTCCACTTTCCGCCCTAACCCGATTGGTATGTCGCTGGTAGAGCTGAAAGAGGTTGTTTGCCATAAAGATAGCGTGATTCTGAAGCTCGGCAGTCTGGATCTCGTCGATGGTACGCCGGTAGTGGATATCAAACCGTATCTCCCCTTTGCTGAATCGCTTCCCGATGCCAGTGCCAGCTATGCGCAAAGTGCGCCAGCGGCAGAAATGGCGGTGAGTTTTACCGCAGAGGTCGAAAAGCAGCTTTTGACGCTGGAGAAGCGTTATCCGCAGTTAACGCTGTTTATCCGCGAAGTACTGGCGCAGGACCCGCGCCCGGCCTATCGTAAAGGTGAGGAAACGGGCAAAACCTATGCCGTCTGGCTGCATGATTTTAACGTTCGCTGGCGCGTCACCGACGCAGGTTTTGAAGTCTTTGCGCTGGAACCGCGTTAAATTCACGCCCTTCTCTTTTGACATTTCTTTTGCACTGGTAAACTAAATCACTTTTTTTGTCCCAGGCTCGCCTTGAGCCTGTTCTACCTTCCAACTGGAACCGTAACAACATGCGTACTAGCCAATACCTGCTCTCCACTCTCAAGGAGACACCTGCCGACGCCGAGGTGATCAGCCATCAGCTGATGCTGCGCGCCGGGATGATCCGCAAGCTGGCCTCCGGGTTATATACCTGGCTGCCGACCGGCGTGCGCGTTCTGAAAAAAGTCGAAAACATCGTGCGTGAAGAGATGAACAACGCCGGTGCGATCGAGGTGTTAATGCCGGTGGTTCAGCCATCTGAACTGTGGCAAGAGAGTGGTCGTTGGGAACAGTATGGCCCGGAATTGCTGCGTATTGCTGACCGTGGTGACCGTCCGTTCGTACTTGGCCCAACTCATGAAGAAGTGATTACCGACCTGATTCGTAACGAGCTGAGCTCTTACAAACAGCTGCCGCTGAACTTCTATCAGATCCAGACCAAGTTCCGCGACGAAGTGCGTCCGCGTTTCGGCGTCATGCGTTCCCGCGAATTCCTGATGAAAGATGCTTACTCTTTCCATACTTCTCAGGAATCCTTACAGGAAACCTACGATGCAATGTATGCGGCCTACAGCAAAATCTTCAGCCGCATGGGGCTGGATTTCCGCGCCGTACAGGCCGACACCGGTTCTATCGGCGGTAGCGCCTCTCACGAATTCCAGGTGCTGGCGCAGAGCGGTGAAGACGATGTGGTCTTCTCCGACACCTCTGACTATGCAGCGAACATTGAGCTGGCAGAAGCTATCGCGCCGAAAGAACCGCGCGCTGCTGCTACCCAGGAAATGACGCTGGTTGATACGCCGAACGCGAAAACCATCGCGGAACTGGTTGAACAGTTCAATCTGCCGATTGAGAAAACGGTTAAGACTCTGCTGGTTAAAGCCGTTGAAGGCAGTAGCTTCCCGCTGGTTGCGCTGCTGGTGCGCGGTGACCACGAGCTGAACGAAGTTAAAGCAGAAAAACTGCCGCAGGTTGCCAGCCCGCTGACTTTTGCGACCGAAGAAGAAATTCGTGCCGTGGTTAAAGCCGGTCCGGGTTCACTGGGTCCGGTAAACATGCCGATTCCGGTGGTGATTGACCGTACCGTTGCGGCGATGAGTGATTTCGCTGCTGGTGCTAACATCGATGGTAAACACTACTTCGGTATCAACTGGGATCGCGATGTCGCTACCCCGGAAATTGCTGATATCCGTAACGTGGTGGCTGGCGATCCAAGCCCGGATGGTCAGGGTACGCTGCTGATCAAACGTGGTATCGAAGTCGGTCACATCTTCCAGCTGGGTACCAAGTACTCCGAAGCACTGAAAGCCTCCGTACAGGGTGAAGATGGCCGTAACCAAATCCTGACGATGGGTTGCTACGGTATCGGTGTAACGCGTGTGGTAGCAGCGGCGATTGAGCAGAACTACGACGAACGCGGCATCGTATGGCCTGACGCTATCGCGCCGTTCCAGGTGGCGATTCTGCCAATGAACATGCACAAATCCTTCCGCGTACAGGAACTTGCTGAGAAACTGTACAGCGAACTGCGCGCACAAGGTATCGAAGTGCTGCTGGATGACCGCAAAGAGCGTCCGGGCGTGATGTTTGCTGATATGGAACTGATCGGTATTCCGCACACTATCGTGCTGGGCGACCGTAACCTCGACAACGACGATATCGAATATAAATATCGTCGTAACGGCGAGAAACAGTTAATTAAGACTGGTGACATCGTCGATTATCTGGTGAAACAGATTAAAGGCTGATGCCAGAAAGGGTCCTGAATTTCGGGGCCCTTTTTTACATGGATTGTATAAAATGGATAAACCAAAGGCGTACTGCCGCCTGCTTCTCCCCTGCTTTCTTTTACTTTCGGCCTGTACCGTTGATATCAGCCAGCCAGACTCATCAGCCACAGCGGTAAATGCCGAGGCGAAAACATGGGCTGTTAAATTCCAGCATCAAAGCTCTTTCACCGAACAATCAATAAAAGAAATAACAGAACCAGATCTCAAACCCGGCGATTTGCTTTTCTCCTCAAGCCTTGGGGTAACCTCATTTGGTATCCGCGTATTCAGCACTTCCTCTGTGAGTCACGTTGCAATCTATTTGGGAGATAATAACGTTGCCGAAGCGACAGGCGCTGGCGTCCAGATTGTTTCACTTAAAAAAGCCATGAAGCATAGTGATAAGCTTTTCGTCTTACGAGTCCCGGACCTTACCCCGCAACAAGCCACAGAAATCACCGCGTTCGCCAATAAAATCAAAGATAGCGGTTATAACTATCGCGGCATTGTCGAATTTATTCCATTTATGGTGACTCGCCAGATGTGCTCACTGAATCCGTTCTCCGAGGATTTTCGCCAACAGTGCGTCAGCAGCCTGGCGAAAGCGCAGTTAAGTAACGTTGGCGAAGGAGACAAAAAGTCGTGGTTTTGTTCGGAATTTGTCACTGATGCATTTGCCAAATCCGGGCATCCGCTTACGCTGGCGCAATCGGGCTGGATTAGCCCTGCCGATCTGATGCATATGCGTAGTGGTGATGTCTCTGCATTTAAACCAGAAACGCAGTTACAGTATATTGGGCACCTGAAGCCAGGGATTTATATTAAAGCAAGTCGCTTTGTTGGACTGACTCAGTGATAAAAGCCAGCCTCGTGCGCAAAATGCCGGATGCGGCGTGAACGCCTTATTCGGCCTACAAAATCGTGCTAATTCAAAATATTGCATTGTATGCTTTAGGCCTGATAAGCGCAGCGCATGAGGCAATATTTCATTTGTTTCTGTCTCAAGACGGGTTACAGCCCCAAACTACTGCAATCATGGTTCGGGTAAAATTTACCCGCCGTATCGGGCGCTAATACTTTAGTCGGCGCACCGGTATCGGGATTAGCCTCCAGCGTAAAGTGACCTTCAACTGACAGTAACACTGGTTTTTCACTGTTACCCCGCGCAGCCAGGTAGCCACGCTCCAGCTCTGCGTTATTCGCCACAATAAAACGTTTTCCGGTCGCGCAATCAGTAAAGGTCGCCGCATCAGCCATATAGAAATACATGCCACGCAGGGTCATCGGCGTCATTGGCATGCTCGATTTTGCCGGTTCCAGCGTGTAGTTGAACTGCGATTCAATGGGATTACCTTCACGATCGAGCATCTCCAGTGCATCCCCTTTCGCTCGATAATATGACTTTTCACCTTTGCTGTCGGTTAATACCAGCTTGTCGGCAGTTCGCGCCCATGTACCGTAGGAGGCAAAGGATGAAGGCTCTTCACGAGCGCCAAGATAGCGCTCGCTCATCACCCAGGTTCCATCTTTTTCGAGGAACAGAGAGGTTTCGATCCCTTCGCAATCGGCACACGGCAGCACGCCGCGCCAACTTTGCGGCATCGGTTTCAGTTCGGCAGCCTGCGCCGGAGAAAGCGTGTCGACTTCGGCCCGATTGTTACATCCCATCAGAGTAAAGAGGCTGATTACAGCCATCGCTGTCACTATCGCTTTTCTCACCATCCATTCCTTCTTTTTACTCCCGACCGCTGCGCACTTTGCCGCGCATCGCCTTCACGCTTGATTTTTGTGCCTTCGATGCCAGCCTGCGCTCTTTTGATGCGCGGGTGGGCCGCGTGGGTCGTCGGGCTTTTTGTTCTGTTGTTAATTCTTTAATCACTGCCACCAACCGGGCCAGCGCCGCTTCGCGGTTGAGCTCCTGACTACGGTATTCCTGCGCCTTAATGACAATCACGCCATCGCTGCTGATTAAATGATGGCTGGCGGCGAGCAGGCGCTCTTTGTAATACTCTGGCAGGCTGGACGCCCGAATGTCAAAACGCAGATGAATGGCCGTTGAGGTCTTATTAACATGCTGCCCGCCCGCGCCCTGCGCACGAATGGCGGTGATCTCAAGCTCACCATCGGGGATAGCAACATGTCGGGAAATCACAATCATGAAGGTTGTTGCCAGGCGGTTAAGTTCACTTCCAGATTATTCTTATCATCCGATAACCAGATCACGCCATCCTGAATCGTTGCCTGCAGCGTCATGGTACGATCGGCAAAGGCGCTCACTTTCGCCAGCTGCTCGTCGTCCAGATACCAGACGGAAAGATTGGCAAACTGCGCACATTTGCTCTGATTTTGCTGCCACCAGATTTGCGCCGCCCGACTATTATAGGCAAACAGCGCCACTTCTGCGGCCTGAGTGCAGGCTTTCTTAATCCGTCGCTCATCCGGCAGCCCCAGTTCAATCCATAAATCAATGCCCAGGTGATCGTTACGCAGCCACGCTTCCGGCTCATCATCGGCACACAAACCTCGGGTAAATTGCAGACGTTCATCAGCATATTTCAGCCACGCCAGCAGGCGCAGCATCATGCGCTCCTGGGTTTCTGAAGGATGGCGCGCCAGCGTCAGAGAGGCATCGAGAAACTGGTTGCGGTCGAGATCGGCCACATTAACCGTCGCTTTATAAATTGTCGCTTTAAGCGCCATAAGAAAACTCCTTTCGAATCAGGAGGCCATTGTAACGGAATACGTGCAGTTGCGACGCTGATATTGCAGAAATGAGTGTGGTATAGTCACCTTGCGAAACAGAGTTTATCTTCGTAGGCTTAGACTTGCATCCACGGTTAAGTCAGAGTGCTGACAGGAGGGCATGTGGAAAAATATTGTGAGTTAATACGCAAGCGGTACGCGGAAATCGCCAGCGGAGACTTAGGATACGTTCCGGACGCGCTGGGCTGCGTTTTGAAAGTGCTGAATGAAATGGCTGCCGACGACGCCCTTTCTGAGGCTGTCAGGGAAAAAGCAGCATACGCTGCGGCAAACTTACTGGTGAGCGATTATGTCAATGAATGATACGTATCAACCAATCAATTGTGATGATTACGATAATCTTGAGCTCGCCTGCCAGCATCATTTAATGCTGACACTTGAGCTGAAAGATGGCGAAAAATTGCAGGCGAAGGCCAGCGATTTAGTCTCCCGCAAAAATGTGGAGTATCTGGTCGTCGAGGCCGCTGGTACAACCCGCGAGCTGCGTCTGGATAAAATTGCCAGCTTTAGCCACCCGGAAATCGGTACGGTGGTGGTGAGCGAGTCCTGATTGACTTTCGCCGGATGCGACGTTTGATGCGTCTTATCCGGCTTTCACTTAACTAAGCGTTTTCTGCCAGACAAAACTGACGCCATTCTCACCTTCAGCCACACCTTCTTGCGTCACAAATACCCCTGCCGCCGCAATCAACGTTTCGCCATAAAACAGCAGTGGCGTGGTGTCACGTAGCCACGGCGGCACACCCAGCTCTTGCCAGATTTTCTTCAGCTTACGTCCGCCATTGCGCCCGACAATATGCAGCAATCCAGGCGCTTTGAAACGCACGCTGACCGCTTCGTCTGCACGCGGAGGGCGAATATCGCCTCCCGCAGTAAGCTGTACACTTCCCAGTCCCGCCGGTAATTCCAGCGGTTGTAGCCACGTCTGCCACGGCACAATGGTTTCGCTTTGCCCGGCAACGGATTTAATCCACCACAGTTGCGATTGATAGCGGCGGATTTCAAACGCCCCCAAACGTAAACAGGGGGAAGCATCTTCTCGCGCCAGCGCCACTTCCTGCCAGATCCTCACCAACGCGTCGCGGGAAGGCATCGGTGCATTCTGCCCTGCCAGCCAGCGGCGGATAATCGCCGCGCGACGGGCATCACTCATCGCCAGCATTGGCGCAATCTGCAGCGTCCCCTGCGGCGTTTGACAGTGTGCTAAATCATCTGCCAGCAGTTCATCCAGCAGGCTCTCTTGCTCAGCACAAAGTGCAGCGCTGCGGGCCGTTGCTTCGGCAAAATGCGGCCAACGCTGCTGCAATAACGGCACTACGCGCAGGCGCAGAAAGTTACGATCGTATGAGTCGTCCTGATTACTTTCGTCTTCAATCCAGCGTAAACCATGCGCCAATGCCCACTGCTCCAGTTCCCCCCGCGTGCGGGCGAGCAACGGGCGGATAAGCTGTGTTCCGGCAAACTCCGAAACTTCCCCCATAGCCGAAAGCCCGGCAGGGCCGCTACCGCGTTTTAGCGCCAGCAGAAAGGTTTCACATTGGTCGTCGAGATGTTGCGCGGTGACCAGCACTTCACCGGGTAACAGGGTACGAGCAAATGCCTGATAACGCACCTGCCGCGCCTGGGCCTCAATGCCCAGTCCTTCTTGCGCAAGTTGCACGCGCTCGACCACCAGCGGCACCTGCCACTGTTGGCAGATGTTCTCGCAATGCCTAACCCAGGCATCGGCATTGGCACTTAAACCGTGATGCACATGGATAGCGCGTAGAGTGACGCCCGGATTTTCCGTCCGCCACTGCACCAACTGATGCAGCAGAACGGTGGAGTCAAGCCCGCCGCTAAAGGCCACCAGAATCTGGCGTGAGGAGAGAAGTTGTCTATTGAGCGTGAGTGTCATGATGATGCGATTTTACAGTAGCAATGCCCGGCACGTTACCGGGCAAATATGGCGATGACAAGCCTTACTGCTCATACAGTTCCAACGGCAGTCCGTCCGGATCGTTAAAGAACGTGAAGCGTTTTTGCGTGTAGGGATCGACACGGATGGCTTCACACTTCACGTTATGGCTTTCAAGGTACGCCACTGCCGCATCGATATCATCAACGCTAAAAGCCAGATGACGCAGGCCGCAAGCTTCCGGTCGGCTGGGGCGCTCCGGCGGGAACGGAAATGAGAAAAGCTCAATCACATATTGCCCATTAAGCGCCAAATCCCCTTTCCACGAATCGCGCGCTTCGCGATAGACTTCGCTTTGCAGCGTGAAACCAAGAATATCGCAGTAAAACGCTTTGCTCACCGCATAATCCGTCGCAATAATCGCAATATGGTGAACCTGTTTTAAACCCAGCATAACGTCTCCTTTATTTGTTAACAGCACGTTACTCGCCCGGAAGCCGCTCTGGCAAGTTATCCCGCCATTTTTAGGACTCGTACGCGGTAAATGCCGTCTTCGTCCTGTTTCGCGCCGTGAATATCCGTTTCAAAACCGGGGTAATGTTGCCCTACGGAACAAAGCATCAGTAGAAAATCGAGTACCGTGCGGCTCTCTTCGGTCAGCATTTCTCCAGGCATCAACAGCGGTACGCCGGGTGGATAAGGCAGGATCATATTTGCCGATACTCTACCGACCAGTTGTTCCAGCGCAATGGTTTCTACTTCACCTTTAATCTGTCTCTGCCATGCCTGATGTGGCGTCATGATCATCTCCGGCAAGGTATCAAATGCCCGCAACATCAAACCGGGAAGATCGTGTTTACGAATCAGCTTATGGATCCCTTGCGCCAGATCCTGAATACGCATACTGCGGTAGAAATCGGGATCTTCTGCATAGAGATCGGGCAGCATATTTTTGATCCGCAGGTTGAGATCGTAAGAGCGCTTAAATTCCGTCAACCCACGCAATAATCCCATTGCTTTGGTTTTATCGATGCCAATACTAAAGAGAAACAGCAGGTTATAAGGGCCGGTTTTCTCTACTACGATCCCACGTTCGTCGAGGAATTTTGCCACCAGCGCCGCCGGGATCCCCTCCTCGCTCATATTGCCCTGCTCGTCCATCCCCGGTGTCAAAATAGTGACTTTAACCGGATCGAGAAACATATGATCGGCATCCGCATCGTTAAAGCCGTGCCACTGTTCGCCAGGCGCAACGGGCCAGCATTCGGCTTCATCCACCTGCGGCGGTTGCCAGATATCGAAAAACCAACCGTCAGACTCTTCCCGCAGCCGCTGGACCTCTTTGCGAAAATGCAGCGCCCGCTCCACCGAACGGTTAATCAGCCGTTTGCCCGGATTACCACGCAGCATCGCCGCCGCCGTCTCAACCGAAGCAACAATGGGATAACTGGGCGAGGTGGTGGTATGCATCATAAAGGCTTCGTTAAACGCCTCTTCGTCATACTCGCCTTTAATGTGGATCAGCGAAGCCTGCGATAACGCCGCCAGCATTTTGTGGGTCGATTGCGTTTCGAAGATCACTTTTCCCGCAACACGCTCGCCGCTCATACCACTTTTACCCTGGTAGATCGGATGAAAATGGGTGTACGGCACCCAGGCAGAATCGAAGTGAATCGACGGGACATCCAGCGTCTGTTTGATCCAGTCGGTGTTGTAGAGCAAGCCATCATAGGTGGAGTTGGTAATCACCGCATGAACCGGCCATTGTGCTTGCGTGGTAGCAGCGACTTTCTCTTCGATACTGTCGCGAGAAAATTCACGGCGCGGGATCCCACCAAGAATCCCCAACGCATTACGTGTTGGTTTTAGCCAGACCGGCACTACATCGTTCATCATCAACAGATGCGCCAGCGATTTATGACAATTGCGGTCAATTAACAGCGTACTGCCGGATGGCGCGGCGTACATACCCACAATTTTGTTCGACGTCGATGTTCCGTTGGTGACGATATAACTCTGTTCCGCGCCAAACGTCCGCGCGATGTACTCTTCCGCTTCCAGGTGTGGCCCGGTGTGGTCGAGCAACGAACCAAGCTCGGTGACCGAAATAGAGACGTCCGCCTTGAGGGTATTCCCGCCGAAAAAATCATAAAACAGACAGCCAACCGGGCTTTTTTGATATGCGGTGCCGCCCATATGCCCCGGCGTACAAAAGGTGTACTTCCGCTCTTTGACGTAGGTAAACAAGGCTTTCGTGAACGGCGGCGTAATGTTATCAAGATATTCGTTGGTGTACTGACGCATACGAATGGCGATATCTTCCGCCTGCCCCAGCGCATATTCAAAAAACCAGAGCGCCATCCGCATATCCTGCACGCTGACATCCATCGTCGAGTGGGTGTTGATGAAGGCATAAAGCGGGAGATATTCATTAAGCTGATTGATATCGCTACATAAATCGAGACTGTACTCATCCCAGTCAAAAATCACGCCGCAAATTCGAGGGTTATGTTCGATAAATTTCAGCAAATCAACGCTGTTTTGTGGCCAGATAATCTGAAAGCCTTGCGCCACCAGCGCCGACTCCAGTTCTTTGATGGGCTCATCTTTATAAAAGACGCCATGCGGTCCCATAATGGCAATGATGTTCATGTGTTCCTCCTGGAAAATCCTTCCTTAATCATAGCCTGCTCAAACCGTGGCGATAAAAAAGGGCCACCGAAGTGACCCTTTTTCAGAACTTTTGCGAATTACGCGTAACCGTAGCTCATCAGGCGCTGATAACGACGATTTTTTAAATCTTCAGTGCTTAACACGTCGAGATCGGCCAGATCCGCCAGCAGTTGCGCTTTCAACGATGCCGCCATCGCTTCCGGGTTACGATGAGCGCCGCCCAGCGGTTCCGGGATGATGGAGTCGATCAGTTTCAGCTCTTTCAGGCGCGGAGCGATGATACCCATCGCTTCAGCCGCCAACGGCGCTTTGTCGGCGCTCTTCCACAGAATGGACGCGCAACCTTCCGGCGAGATAACGGAATAGGTGCTGTATTGCAGCATATTCACTTTATCGCCCACGCCAATCGCCAGCGCACCACCAGAACCACCTTCACCGATAACGGTACAAATAGTCGGTACGCTAAGGCGAGACATTTCACGCAGGTTGCGTGCAATGGCTTCAGACTGACCGCGCTCTTCTGCGCCCACGCCCGGATAAGCCCCCGGGGTGTCGATAAAGGTGATGATAGGCATTTTAAAACGTTCAGCCATTTGCATCAGACGCAGTGCTTTGCGGTAACCTTCTGGCGCTGGCATACCAAAGTTACGGCGAATTTTTTCTTTGGTTTCACGACCTTTTTGATGACCAATGATCATCACCGGACGACCATCGAGACGGGCGATACCACCGACGATAGCTTTATCGTCTGCATACGCGCGGTCGCCAGCCAGTTCGTCAAATTCATCAAATGCCAGGCGAACGTAATCCAGGGTATAAGGACGCTGTGGATGGCGTGCCAGTTGCGCAATCTGCCATGCACCGAGATCGGCGAAGATTTTACGCGTCAGTTCTACGCTTTTTTCACGCAGACGATGCACTTCTTCATCGATGTTAATATCCAGTTTCTCATCCTGGCGGCTAACCGCAGTCAGAGAATCGATTTTCGCTTCCAGCTCTGCAATCGGCTGTTCAAAATCAAGGAAATTCAGACTCATAGTATTCCTGTATTAGTCAAACTCCAGTTCCACCTGCTCCGAACCAATGAGGCCACGGAGATCGTTTAATAAACGATCGCTCGGAGAGACACGCCACGTCGCGCCAAAACGCAACCGCGCGCGTGCATCCGCCCTCTGATAGTAGAGATGTACTGGAATTGTCCCAGAGCGGTGGGGTTCCAGAGACTGACGGAGTCGGTTTAAAAGCTGGTCATCAATTTGCCTGTCCGTCAGCGAGATAGCAAGCCCGCGAGCATATTTTTCCCGGGCTTCGTCAATATCCATCACTTCGCGAGCGGTCATTTTAAGCCCACCGCTGAAGTCATCAAAGCTGACCTGTCCGCTGACGATAAGTATGCGGTCTTTTTCCAGCAATTGCTGGTATTTATCCAGGGCGTCAGTAAACAACATCACTTCCAGCCGCCCGGAACGGTCATCCAGCGTGCAGATACCGATACGATTGCCGCGCTTGGTGACCATAACCCGCGCAGCAACAACGAGCCCCGCAGCCGTGATGACTTTACCACGTTCTGTCGGGTGCATGTCTTTCAGCCTTATGCCTCCGACATAACGCTCAATCTCTTTTAAATACTGGTTGATAGGGTGTCCCGTCAGGTACAGACCTAACGTTTCACGTTCCCCATCTAATACCACCTGCTCCGGCCACGGTTGGCAGCTGGCGTAGGATTGTTCAATTTGTTCCGGCTCTTCTGCCAGCACGCCGAACATATCGGCCTGACCGATGGCTTCCGCTTTTGCGTGTTGATCAGCCGCTTTTAACGCATCGCCCAGCGAGTTCATCAACGCCGCGCGGTGTGGCCCAAGACGGTCAAACGCCCCGGACATGATCAATTTTTCCAGCACTCGCCGGTTTAACTTTTTGGTGTCGGTTCGGGCGCAGAGATCAAACAGTTCGCGGAAGTAGCCGCCTTTATTACGGGCTTCGATGATGGCCTCAATCGGACCTTCACCGACCCCTTTGATCGCGCCAATACCATACACGATTTCGCCGTCGTCGTTGACGTGGAAATGGTAAAGACCGGAGTTTATATCTGGTGGCAGGATTTTCAGCCCCATCCGCCAGCACTCATCCACCAGGCCCACCACCTTCTCGGTGTTGTCCATATCGGCGGTCATTACCGCCGCCATAAACTCCGCCGGATAGTGCGCTTTCAGCCATAACGTTTGATATGACACCAAAGCATAGGCCGCAGAGTGCGATTTGTTAAATCCGTAACCCGCGAATTTCTCCACCAGGTCGAAGATTTTCATCGCCAGTTCGGCGTTAATTCCGTTCTTTTCTGCACCTTCAGCAAATACAGAACGCTGCTTAGCCATCTCTTCCGGCTTTTTCTTACCCATCGCACGACGCAGCATATCCGCGCCACCGAGGGTATAACCAGAAAGCACCTGGGCAATCTGCATGACCTGTTCCTGATACAGGATGATGCCGTAGGTTGGCTCCAGTACCGGTTTCAGGCTTTCATGCTGCCACTGCACGTCCGGATAGGAGATCTCTTCGCGACCATGTTTACGGTCGATAAAGTTATCCACCATCCCTGACTGCAACGGACCAGGGCGGAACAGTGCCACCAGTGCGATCATATCTTCGAAGCAGTCAGGTTGCAGACGCTTGATCAGGTCCTTCATGCCGCGCGATTCAAGCTGGAATACCGCCGTGGTTTCCGAGCGTTGCAGCATGTCGAAGCTTTTCTTGTCATCCAGCGGGATCGCGGCGATATCCAGCGGCGGCTCGCCATTCTTCGCCCGCCGCTTGTTGATCATCTCCAGCGCCCAGTTGATGATGGTGAGCGTACGCAAACCGAGGAAGTCGAACTTCACCAGCCCGGCGTATTCAACGTCGCTTTTATCAAACTGGGTGACCGGATGTTTGCCCTCTTCATCGCAGTAAAGCGGCGCAAAATCGGTAATTTTGGTCGGTGCGATAACCACCCCACCGGCGTGCTTACCGGCGTTACGGGTGACCCCTTCCAGTTTGCGCGCCATGTCGATCAGCGCCTTAACTTCTTCATCCGCTTCGTAGATTTCCGGCAGCTGCGGCTCGGCTTCAAACGCTTTCGCCAGCGTCATCCCCGGATCGGGCGGGATCAGTTTCGAGATACGATCGACAAAGCCGTACGGATGGCCCAGCACGCGGCCTACGTCGCGGATCACCGCTTTCGCCGCCATCGTACCGAAGGTGATAATCTGCGATACCGCATCGCGACCGTACATGTCCGCCACATGTTCGATAACCTGGTCGCGTTTCTCCATACAGAAGTCAACGTCGAAGTCAGGCATGGAGACACGTTCCGGGTTAAGGAAACGTTCGAACAGCAGGTCAAATTCCAGCGGATCGAGGTCGGTGATTTTCAGCGCGTAGGCCACCAGTGAACCCGCACCGGAGCCACGGCCTGGCCCTACCGGTACGCCGTTATCTTTCGACCACTGGATAAATTCCATAACGATGAGGAAGTAACCCGGGAAGCCCATCTGGTTGATAACCTGAAGTTCAGTCTCCAGACGCTCGTCATATTCCGGGCGGCGCTTCAGACGTTCTTCCTCGTCAGGGAATAAAAAGGCCAGACGCTCTTCCAGGCCTTCTTTTGCACGCTTGACCAGATAATCTTCGGTGCTCATGTCCCCGGTCGGGAATTGCGGCAAGAAGTATTCACCCAGACGCACAGTTACGTTACAACGTTTGGCTATCTCAACGGTGTTGGCAAGGGCTTCGGGAATGTCGGCAAAAAGCTCGCACATCTCCTCTTCGCTACGCATATATTGCTGCGGCGAATAGTTACGCGGGCGTTTAGGATCGTCGAGGGTAAAGCCGTCGTGGATCGCGACGCGGATTTCGTGTGCGTCAAAGTCGCTGCTGTCGATAAAGCGCACGTCGTTGGTCGCCACAACGGGCAAACCGCGTGATTCCGCCAGTTCCACCGCAGCGTGCAGATAGCTTTCTTCGTCCGGCCTGCCGGTGCGGATCAGCTCGAGAAAATAGCGATCCGGGAAGTGTTCTTCATAAAACGCGACACACTCATCTACCAGCGCGCTGTTACCACGCAAAAGACTGCGTCCAACGTCGCCCATGCGCCCGCCGGAAAGAAGGATCAACCCTTCATTTAATTCGATAAGCCAGTCGCGATCGATGATCGGCCCGGCGGCACCGTACCCGCGCTGATACGCTTTTGAGATCAGCAACGTCAGATTCTGATAGCCGGTATTGTTCGCCGCCAGCACCGTCAGGTGGGTTAACTCATCACCCAGCAGGTCGCACTGGACGTTAAAATCCGCCCCGACGATGGGCTTAATCCCTGCGCCATGTCCCGCTCCGTAGAACTTCACCAGACCGCAAAGGTTGGTGAAATCGGTGATCGCCAGTGCTGGCATACCCAACGCCGCCGCCTTTTTTACCAGCGGTGCGGTTTTGGCCAGGCCATCGATCATCGAGTAGTCGCTGTGCACCCGCAGGTGTACGAAACGTGGTTCAGACATCTTCAGATTCCGGTTTACTTAATCTCGACACAAGAATCAGGACGCAAGTCCCAGTGCGCGTTTGACAGGCCCAAAGCTGCGCCGATGGTGTTCGGTCGCGCCGTGTTCAGCCAGTTTTTCCAGATGAAAAGCGGTTGGATACCCTTTGTGTTGGGCAAAACCATATTGCGGGAAAACAATATCCAGCGCCGCCATTTCGGCGTCACGCGTCACTTTCGCCAGGATAGACGCGGCACTGATTTCCGGTACGCGGCTATCGCCTTTCACCACAGCCATCGAAGGCATCGGTAATTTCGGGCAGCGGTTACCATCAATCAACACATATTCCGGCGCAATATGCAGTCCAGCGACGGCACGCTGCATCGCCAGCATGGTCGCATGTAAAATATTCAGTTCGTCGATTTCGTGAGGTTCCGCGCGGCCCAGACTCCAGCTCAACGCTTTCTCTTTGATCTCTTCACAGAGCGCCAGACGGCGTTTTTCGCTCAGCTTTTTGGAATCATTCAGCCCGGCAATTGGGCGCGCCGGGTCAAGGATTACAGCAGCGGTAACCACCGCGCCAACCAACGGCCCGCGTCCAACTTCATCCACACCCGCAACCAGCTGCGTGTGTGGATAAACAAATTCGATCATTGTGCTAACTCCAGAACGGCTTGTGCCGCCTGCTCATCGGCATTGCAGCGGATCTGCTGATGCAGTTCACGGAAGGTATCGTGCATCGCGTGACTGGTTTTCCCGTTCGCCAACAGCGGTAACAGCGCCGCAGCCAGTTTTTGCGGCTCACACTCTTCCTGCAATAACTCTTTGACTAACTCTCTGCCCGCCAGCAAATTTGGCAGCGAGACATACTCGGTTTTCACCAGCCGCTTCGCCAGCCAGAAGGTAAAAGGCTTCATGCGATATCCCACCACCATCGGGCATTTCGCCAGCATGCACTCCAGGGCTGCCGTACCCGACGCCAGTAGCGCCGCATCACTGGCGACCATCGCCTCACGGCCCATTCCATCCAGCAGATGAACAGCAAGGTCCGGTGCGACTTCAGCTTTGATACGCTCAAACTGCTCGCGGCGTTTGGCATTCACCAGCGGCACCACGATCTCGAGATCGGGATATGTCTGACGCAAAAGCTGGGCCGTTTTCAGGAAATCGGCACTAAGCATTTCGACTTCTGCACCACGGCTGCCCGGCAACAATGCCAGACAGTGGGCATCGTAAGGGATACCCAGCACATCACGGGCACCATTTTTATCTGGATCTAATGGCATGGCATCAGCCATGGTATGACCGATAAAGCGGCACGGTACGTTGTATTTGTCATAAAACGCCTTTTCGAAAGGCAGAAATGCGAGCACCAGATCGGTGGCTCTGCCTATTTTGAAAACGCGTTTCTGTCGCCACGCCCAGACGGACGGACTAACGTAATGAATGGTTTTGACACCCTGCTTTTTGAGGTTACCTTCAAGAGTAATATTGAAGTCTGGCGCATCAATACCGACAAAAACATCTGGCTTCAGTTCGCCAAAACGCTTTGTCAGATCGGCACGAATATGCAGTAAGCGACGCAGACGCCCGAGCACTTCAACAATGCCCATCACCGCCAGCTCTTCCATTTCGTACCAGGCTTCGCAGCCTTCGGCTTGCATTCGTGGCCCGGCAACACCAACAAAGCGGGCATTGGGCACACGTTCTTTCAGAGCACGGATTAAACCGGCCCCCAGGATATCGCCGGAGGTTTCTCCGGCGACCAGGGCAATCGTTAATGGACGCTGTTCAGTCATTAACGAATCAGACCGCGCGTTGAGCGTGCAAAGAAATCGGTAAAGGCTTTCACTTCCGGATATGTTTCCGCCAGTTCAGCAATTTCCGGTTTCACTTCATCGAGCGTTTTACCGCTACGATAAATCAGCTTATACGCATTGCGGATAGCGGTAATCGCCTCACGGCTGAATCCGCGGCGCTTCAGCCCTTCGATATTGACACCGAACGGCGTTGCGTGGTTACCCTGCGCAATGACATAAGGAGGGACGTCCTGCGCCACACCGGAGCAGCCGCCAACCATCACATGCGCACCAATGATGCAGAACTGATGGACTGCGGTCATGCCGCCGATGATCGCGAAGTCGTCAACCGATACGTGACCCGCCAGCGTTGCGTTGTTGGCGAGGATGCAGCGGTTACCTACCGTACAATCGTGCGCAATGTGCGCATTGATCATCAGTAAGTTGTCGCTGCCCACCTTCGTCAATCCACCGCCCTGGACTGTGCCACGATGAATGGTGACGCTTTCGCGAATGCGGTTACGATCGCCGATTTCCACGCGGGTCGGTTCGCCAGCATATTTCAGATCCTGGTTAACTTCGCCGATGGAGGCGAACTGATAAATCTCATTATCGCGGCCAATTTTAGTATGACCATTCACGACAACGTGAGATTTCAGTACGGTACCCTCACCAATTTCGACATGGGGTCCAACGATACAAAAAGGACCAATGTGAGCGTTCGCGCCAATCGACGCGCCCTCTTCCACAATGGCGGTTGGATGCACAAAGGCGGATTTATCAATCACGTATCAGGCCTCCCGGCTACGAGCACACATCATCGTTGCTTCGCAAACTACTTTACCGTCGACCAGAGCAACCCCTTTAAAACGGGTCAGGCCGCGGCGCGTTTTTTCGAAAGTGACTTCCATGATCATTTGATCGCCAGGCACGACCGGGCGCTTAAAGCGCGCTTCGTCAATACCGGCGAAGTAGTACAGCTCACCCGGTTCCAGTTTTCCTACGCTTTTAAACGCCAGAATACCTGTTGCCTGTGCCATTGCTTCCAGAATCAGCACACCCGGGAAAATCGGTTTTCCAGGGAAATGGCCCTGGAAGAATGGCTCATTGACAGAGACATTTTTTACTGCGCGCAGAAAACGACCTTCTTCAAAATCCAGCACGCGATCCACCAGTAAGAACGGGAAACGGTGCGGCAGAAGTTCTAAAATCTCTTCAATCTGCAGAGTATGAGTGTTAGTAGTCAAGATACTCTTCCTGTCAAAATATAAGAAACGACAATAATAACACGGCCTGCCGCAATCGTAAGAATGAGACAGGCCGTAAAGTTTGGCGAACAAAAGATGGAACGTTAGTCTTGTTGATTAACCTTGCGCTCAAGCGATTTCAGACGCTTGCTCATGTCATCAATGTTCATCACCAGTGCAGCGGTTTTGCGCCAGACTTTGTTGGGTTGCAGCGGAATGCCTGAGGAATAGACGCCTGGTTCAGTGATGGGACGCATCACCATACCCATGCCCGTAACCGTCACTTTGTCGCATATTTCCATATGCCCGTTGATTACGCTGGCTCCGCCGATCATGCAGTAACGACCAATTTTCAGGCTGCCCGCCATAATGACGCCACCGGCAACTGCCGTATTGTCGCCAATCACGACGTTATGTGCAATCTGGCACTGGTTATCAATGATCACACCATTGCCAATAACAGTGTCATCCAGCGCACCGCGATCGATGGTAGTACATGCGCCGATCTCCACGCGATCGCCAATAATTACGCGACCTATCTGCGGGATCTTCACCCAGTTACCACGATCGTTGGCATAACCAAAGCCGTCTGCGCCTACCACTGTTCCGGACTGGATCAGGCAATTCTGACCGATCTGGATCTCATGGTAAATGGTTACGTTCGCCCAGAGACGCGAACCTGCACCGATTTTGCTGTTTTTACCTACGAAGCAACCGGCACCGATAATCACGTTATCGCCCAGTTCAACGCCGGACTCAATCACCGCGTTAGCGCCAATTGAGACGTTGTTACCCAGCTTCGCCGTCGCGTCAATCACTGCACTGGGTGCAATGTTCTGCGCGGGCTGCGGCGTGGTATCTAAAATTTGCGCCATGCGCGCGTAAGTCAGGTAGGGATTCTTCACTACCAGCGCGGCACTTTTCGCGAAAGGAAGATCGTCCTGGGTCATGACAACCGCGGACGCCTGGCACAAGCCTAAATGCTCACGGTATTTTGGGTTAACCATGAACGTAATGTGACCTGTTTGTGCAGATTGCATGGACGCAACGCCGGTGATGACGATATCGCCATCACCGTGTAGTTCTGCATCCAACTGCTGCGCTAAATCAGCCAGTCGAATTGAAGGCATTACTTATTTAACCTGTTTCAGTACGTCAGCAGTGATGTCTTTTACATCGCTGCTGTTGTAAGCAACGGCGTTTGCATCAACAACCAGATCGATATCCTGGCTGTTGGCAACGGATTTCACAGCAGTCTGGATACGAGTAACCAGTTTGCCACGTTCTTCGTTGGAACGACGAGCGCGATCCTGCTCAAAAGCCTGCGCTTTCTGAGCAAAAGTCTGGCGCTGAGCCATCACGTCTTTTTCCAGCTTAGTGCGATCGCTGCCGGCTTTCATGGACTGCAGCTTTTTCATTTTAGCTTGCAGATCAGTTTCCATACGCTGCAGTTCGCTGGCACGGCCTTTGAACTCATTTTCCAGCGTATTAGAAACACCGGTTTTCTGCGCTACCTGCTGAAACAGGCTGCCCATATTGACGATTGCAATTTTGTCAGCCGCCTGAGCAGAAGTTGCCAGTGCTAAACCGAGACCTGCCGCTAATAACCACTTTTTCACAATAAACTCCTTACCATCCCATTTGCACCGGAAGGTGCAGTTCTTTGCGTGGCCCGGCGATCTTATCGAGATCGCCTAAAGTCATCGCTACACTACCACTACATTCCTTTGTGGAGAACACTTACCAGGTTTTACCAATGTTAAACTGGAACTGTTCAGCCTTGTCTCCATCGTACTTTTTGAACGGCTGGGCGTAGGAGAACACCAACGGCCCCAATGGGGACATCCATTGTAATGCGATACCCGCAGACATACGGATATTGCTTGGATCACTATAGTCCGGATATCCAGAATATTGGCTGGAATCCCAGTTTGTATCCCAAACGGTACCCATATCCCAGAAGAAGGAGGTACGGACCGAGTTGGCATACTTGTCGCTAATGAACGGCGTCGGAGTGATGAACTCGAGGCTGGCAACCGCCATAGCGTTACCACCTACAGCATCATCCGATTTACATAAATCTTTTGCCCCATCCTGCGTCGCACACGCATAGTCATTACTTGGGTCATAGCCATTAGGGCTATATGGGAAGTAAACCGCTTTCGGACCAATGGTGTTGGACTGGAAGCCACGCACGGTGCTGGAACCACCGGCATAGAAGTTCTCGTAGAACGGCATCTCTTTGCCGCCTAAACCATCACCATAACCCCAGCGGGTACGACCCAGAACAACCCATTTGTGATCGTCATCGATCGGCACATAAGTCGCCGTGTCTAACGTCACTTTGTAGTATTCGTTATCCGATCCCGGAATGGTCACTTTACCGGTCAGGTTGACACGTGAACCATCTGTCGGGAAGTAACCACGGTCAAGCTTGTTAAAGGTCCAACCATAGTTGAACGTGAAGTCGTCCGTTTTGAAGCTGTTATCCTGATCAGAGGTGCTCGGATGTTCACCCATAGAGTACAGATAACGCCACATCGCAACCTGAGGCTGCATGTTGGACAGGGAGTTATGTACATAACCCAGACCTGCACGCAGCGAGTTATATTCGTTAATCGGGAAGCCCAACGTCACGTCTGTACCATAACTCTTGTTGGTATAGTCGGACAGGTCGGCGTCATCTGCCTGGAAGTCATTATAGAAGAGACGACCACCGAGGCTTACACCATCTACGGTGAAGTACGGGTTGGTTACCGATAGTTCAGCATAAGTCTGGTAATCGTTTTTGGTCCCGTTGATACCAACAGCATAACCCGTACCTAACCAGTTATCCTGTTGCACGCCAGCCTGGAAGCTCACGCCACTTTCAGTACCGTAACCAATCCCGAAGTTGAAGCTACCGGTGTTACGTTCTTTCACCTTGTAGACTACATCAACCTGATCCGGGCTACCCGGAACACGTTGGGTATCGGTATCGACAGTTTCAAAGAAGCCCAGACGGTTCAGACGCTCCTTACCCTGATCGACCAGATCGCTCCCCAGCCATGCACCTTCCATCTGACGCATTTCGCGACGCAGGACGGCATCTTTCGAGGTATCGTTACCTTCAAAACGGATCTTACGCACATAGAAACGGTTACCCGCATCAACGTTCACGCGTAATTTAACGGTTTTGTCGGCATCGTTAATTTCAGGCATCGACTGTACGCGCGGATAGGCATAACCATAGCGACCAAGAAGCTTTTTAATGTCATCTTCCATTTTGGTCACTTTGGTGCCGTTATACAGCTCGCCCGGCTCGATCTTAGTCAGCTGCTCAATTTCAGCGGAGTGCCCGGCAAGATTGCCGCTCACTTCAACGCCAGAAAGCTTGTACTGATCGCCTTCGGTGATGTTCACCGTGACGTAAATACCTTTTTTATCTGGCGTCAGACTGACCTGGGTAGAATCGATGTTGAAACGGGCATAACCGCGATCCAGATAGTAACTGCGCAGGGTTTCAAGGTCGCCTGCCAGTTTCTGTTTCTGGTATTTACGATCGCCTACCACGTTCCACCACGGCACTTCGTCACGCAGTTGGAAATGAGAGATCAGTTCATCGGTGGTGAAAGCATGGTTACCAACAATGTTAATTTGCTGGATTTCAGCTGACACACCTTCCTGGAACACCAGTTTTAGGTCAACACGGTTGCGCGGCAGCGGGGTCACGACAGCTTTAACGCTGGCGCTATATTTACCGACGCTGTAGTAGAAGTCTTCCAGACCTTTCTCGATATCGGCAATGGTGGTGCGATCGAGGGATTCGCCCACACGCACACCAGAAGCCTCGAGGTTTTGCTTCAGCATGTCATCTTTCACCGATTTGTTACCGGAGAAAGTAATGCTGGCAATGGTCGGACGTTCTTTTACCTGAACCAGAAGGGTATCACCATCACGAAGGACGCGAACATCCTCAAAGTTGCCGGTAGCAAACAGAGCGCGAATGGTATTACTGATATCTTCATCATTAACCGTGTCGCCTGTGCGCACCGGCATACTGAGGAGGGCCGCACCAACGGCGACACGCTGAAGGCCTTCGAAATGAATATCTTTCACTACGAACCCTTCAGCACCGTATACGGTGGCGCTGCTAAACAGCAGCGACGCTATGAGCAACTTTTTCATCGCCATCGTTATTATGCGTTCTTCCTAACTAACTCTCATAACCGAGAGAAATCATTGAAAAGTGCAAGCCCCATTAACAGCACCAGCAGAATCGAGCCAATGCGATAACAAAAGTCTTGAACCCGCTCGGATACCGGTCCGCCCTTGATCTTTTCGATCGCAAGGAACAGCAGATGCCCCCCGTCAAGTACGGGCAACGGAAACAGGTTAATTATCCCTAAGTTCACGCTAATAAGCGCAAGAAACGGCAGGTAATAAACAACCCCGAGTTCCGCTGTCATCCCAGCCCCCTTGGCGATAGAGATCGGCCCACTGAGGTTGTTCAGTTTCACATCACCGGTGATCAATTTTCCCAGCATACTGACCGTCAGCTTCATCAGCTGCCACGTTTTGTCCGTGGCTTCGACAATGGCGTTGAACGGCCCATACTGGCGTACAACTTTATACTCATCTGGCAAAGGAATGACTTTCGGCTCAATACCGACAAAACCAATCGCTTTACCATTACCCGGTTTACTCTCCGGGATTAATGTCAAAGACAAAGGACTCCCCTGCCTTTCGATTTCTAACGCTAAGGATTTACCCGGGTTATCCCGGACAAGCATCACAAAGGTCACCCACTGCGTTAAGGGCTGACCATCGACTTTAACGATCCTGTCGCCTGCTTGCAAACCTGCCTTGCTTGCCGCCGAGTTTGGCTGCACATTTTCCAGTACAGGTTCAATTTGCGGCCCACGAGGACGAATCCCCAGCGAAGTTACCGGATCTTCTTTATCAGGCTCAAACGCCCAGTGACGTAAATCGAGCTTTACATCCCGCCGTTGGTCGCTGCCAAATGGCGCTACCGTAATGGTGGTGCTTTCATCGCCAATTTTATCGACCAACTGCAAACGCACGGCATCCCAATCAGGCGTTTCGATACCATCTACGGCTTTTAGTTCCGTACCTGGTGCAATTTGTGCTTCCGCAGCTATCGAATTGGCTGCTATTTCACCAACCACCGGACGTACGCCAGGCACACCAATAATAAAAACCAGCCAGTAGGCAAAGATAGCAAAAATGAAGTTTGCAACCGGACCTGCGGCAATAATCGCCGCTCGTTGGCCGACAGATTTATTATTGAAGGCATGGTGGCGGAGTTCCGGAACGACCGGTTCTGCGCGCTCATCCAGCATTTTGACATAACCGCCCAACGGGATCAGGGCGATAACATATTCGGTGCCGAGCTTATCAGTTCGCCGCCAGAGCGCCTTACCAAACCCTATTGAGAAACGCTCAACGCGAACACCACAACGCCGGGCAACCCAGAAATGACCAAATTCATGCACGGTGATAAGTACACCCAGTGCAACGATGAACGAAGCCAAATCCCAGAGAAAACTCAGCATATTACCTTCCGTTAAAGCGTCCTGAATACCAGTAACAACAAGCAAGCAAAGACCGGTACCGCAGCCGTCAGGCTATCAATACGATCTAAAATACCACCGTGTCCTGGAATTAAATGACCGCTGTCCTTAATTCCTGCTTCACGCTTAAACATACTTTCGGTCAGATCGCCGAGCACTGAGGCTAACGCTGCGACAATAGAGCAAATGAGTAAGGTAACGGGAGCGACGTCGAGATTCACCCACATGCCATAACCCCATGAGATTACCGCTGCGGTCGCGAGTCCACCGATAAAGCCTTGCCAGGTTTTACCCGGAGAAACCTTCGGTGCCAGTTTATGTTTACCAAACAATTTGCCAAACATATATGCGCCAGAGTCAGCGCCCCATACCAGGATCATGACATAGAGCAGCCATATTGCGCCACTGTAATGATTCTCGTCGTAGTGCCAGGCCCGTAACGCCAGCATGCCCCAGAAGAAGGGAACAATGGTTAGCACGCCAAAAATAATGCGCAATGTTTTAGAGTTACGCCAGATTGCTGCGGAACCTGGGTAAAACAGCACCAGCAATAGCGCGACAATCCACCAACCCAGCGAAGCCCAAAGTGAGATTTCAACCAGCGGTTGATGAATATTTCGGTGATATTCCGGCAACAGAAAAAGCATCAGCGCCAACAATAACCCGCATAACACCGCCAACCATACTCGCTGCGAACGAGTGGTAAAACCGCTAAGCTGTCCCCATTCCCACGCTGCCAGCATACAGACCACCAGCGTTACAATGGCGAACCCCACCGGCGGCAACAGAAACAACGCCGCGATGACGACGGGTATTAACACAAAAGCAGATATCAGGCGATACTTCAGCAAAAGCGACCCCCATCAGGCTGTTTCATCACCGGGCTCGGTGCCGCCGAAACGACGCTCTCGATTAGCAAAGGCATTTAACGCCCCTTCAAAGTCTTGTTCATCGAAATCGGGCCAGAGAACATCTGTAAAGTAAAGTTCGGCATAGGCAATTTGCCAAAGCAAAAAGTTACTAATGCGATGCTCCCCCCCAGTCCTAATTACTAAATCTACAGGGGCCAGTTCATGCATACAGACATGCTGGTTTAGCATCTCTTCATCTATCTGATCTGGTTGCAGGTTTCCTTGCTGCACCTTTTCAGCCAGTTGCCTGACTCCCTGGACTATATCCCAACGTCCACCGTAGTTCGCCGCAATATTCAGCGTCAGACCGGTATTCCCGGCTGTTAGCGCTTCAGATTTACGAATACGTTCTTGCAAACGCGAGTTAAAGCGACTGGTATCGCCAATAATACGCAGACGCACGTTATGTCGGTGCAGACTCTTTACTTCGCTATCAAGCGCCCACACAAACAGTTCCATTAACGCACTGACTTCCTGCGCTGGTCGGTTCCAGTTTTCACTACTAAAGGCATACAGAGTTAACGCCTCAATACCGTTGTTGGCCGCAAAAGAGACAGCCCGGCGGACGGATTTTGCCCCGGCTTTATGCCCAAAGGCACGAATCTTCCCTTGCTTTTTTGCCCAGCGACCATTGCCGTCCATAATGATCGCAACATGACGACAGCCATGCGCTGGCAATTTTTCGCTAAGTGGTTGAGTAGCAGACAACATCACGCGTTTCTTATTCCCTGACAGGGTTTACGGTACTCAGGAATACTGAAGCCTATACAAAAAAAAGCCGTGTAAAACCACGGCATACCTGACCTTATAAAGCCAACTACTTACGATCAGATGGCGCAGACTATATCACTGAAGCCCTACGCTAACAAATAGCGCGACTCTCTGTAGCCGGATTATCCTCAGCTTGCGAGACGCATCACCTCTTTTCTGGCGACTTCACGCGCGTTCGCATCAACAGATAACACATCGTCCACACATTGTGGTTCGCGCATATCCATTTTTTCCAGTACGGATAAATTCAACGCGGCGATATCCGTAAAGCGGATTTGTTGCGCAAGAAAAGCAGCAACGGTGATTTCGTTTGCGGCATTCAATGCTGTCGTCGCTGCCTGGCCTTGTTCGAACGCCTCCATCGCCAGTTTCAGGCATGGATAACGATCATAATCCGGTGCGGCAAATGTCAACGCACTTAGTTTGCAAAAATCGAGCGGCTTCACGCCAGAGTTCACGCGATTCGGCCATGCCATGGTGTGGGCAATTGGCGTACGCATATCCGGTTCCCCCAGCTGCGCCAGAACACTGCCGTCCTGATAGCGCACCATTGAGTGAATCACTGACTGCGGGTGAATCAGCACTTCCATCTGGCTGGCGCTGGCGTTAAACAGCCAACGCGCTTCAATGTATTCCAGACCTTTATTCATCATGGTAGCCGAATCGACAGAAATTTTACGCCCCATCGACCAGTTCGGATGACGGCAGGCTTGATCCGGCGTCATTGTTGCCAAATCGCGCAATGGCGTCTCACGGAAAGGGCCACCAGACCCGGTAAGTAAAATGGACACCACGCCATTTTGCTCAAGGTCAGCGTATCCCAGATTATGCTGGATAGGTTGCGGTAAACTCTGAAAAATGGCGTTATGTTCGCTATCGACCGGTAACAATTGCGCTTTGCTCTGCTTTACGGCGTCCATAAACAGACGTCCGCAGGTAACCAGTGATTCTTTATTGGCCAGCAAAATGGTTTTACCCGCGCGGATCGCAGCAAGCGTAGGTAACAGCCCAGCAGCGCCAACAATGGCTGCCATCACCTGATCAACATCCTCAAGCGCTGCCATATCGCAAGCGGCTTGTTGCCCACTTAAGACTTCGGTGCGGCTACCCTGTTGCTGTAGCATCGTTTTAAGAAGTTTCGCACTCGCTTCATCGTCCATTACGGCATAGCGGGGAGAGAATTCCAGGCACTGTTCTACCATGCGAGTGACATTTTTGCCTGCCACCAGCGCAACTACGCGGAAGTGTTCGGGATTATGGCGCACCACGTCCAGCGTGCTGCAACCAATCGAGCCGGTCGAGCCCAGAATGGTGAGTTGCTTCATGAAACATCCAGAGTTGAGACAGAATAAAAAGCAAAACGCCGCCAGCCGATCCGCAAGGATCTACTGAGCGGCGTTTTTGTCGTTCAAGAAATCAGAACTGCATCAGTTCTGCTTCTTTGTCTGCCAGCGCCGCTTCAATTTTCTTGATTGCAGCATCAGTCAGTTTCTGTACATCGTCCTGAGAACGGCGATCGTCGTCTTCGCTGATCTCTTTATCTTTCAACAGTGCTTTCACTTTGTCGTTCGCGTCACGACGCACGTTACGTACTGCAACACGCGCTTGTTCTGCTTCACCACGAACGATTTTGGTCAGATCTTTACGACGTTCTTCCGTCAGCGGCGGCAGCGGAACACGGATGTCGCTACCCGCAGAGTTCGGGTTCAGGCCAAGATCGGACGCCATAATCGCTTTTTCAACGGCCGGAGACATTGAACGATCAAACACGTTGATTTTCAGAGTACGGGAATCTTCTACCGTTACGCTTGCCAGCTGACGCAGCGGCGTCGGCGTGCCGTAATATTCCACGACAATGCCATCCAGCAGGCTGGGAGAAGCACGACCCGTGCGTATTTTGCTGATTTGGGTTTTGAACGCTTCTACGCATTTGTCCATGCGTACTTCAGCATCTTTTCTGATATCGCTAATCACGTTACGAATCCTTGAAAACTTGTCTCAGTCAGACCAGACAGTCACACACAGTGGAAGTGTGCTAAGTATAGCCCTGATTAAACATATTACGGGTAAGATCCCCCGCGATACTTACGCGGAATCTTACCCTTATTTATCCATCACGGGAATTATTCCGTGATTAAAGTCCCTTCTTTTTCACCCATTACCACACGGCGCAGCGCACCCGGTTTGTTCATGTTGAAAACACGAATCGGTAATTTATGGTCACGAGCCAGCGTGAAGGCCGCCAGGTCCATGACTTTCAGCTCTTTTTCGAGCACTTCGCTGTAAGTCAGTTGCTCGTACATGGTTGCGGTTGGATCTTTCGCCGGATCAGCGGTAAACACGCCGTCAACTTTGGTTGCTTTCAGCACCACATCGGCTTCAATTTCGATACCACGCAGGCACGCTGCTGAGTCGGTGGTAAAGAACGGGTTACCTGTACCGGCGGAGAGGATCACCACACGGTTGTTGCGCAACAGGCTGATAGCTTCTGCCCAGCTGTAGCTGTCGCACACGCCATTCAAGGGAATAGCGGACATCAGACGAGCGTTCACATAGGCGCGGTGCAGTGCATCACGCATTGCCAGGCCGTTCATTACGGTCGCCAGCATCCCCATGTGGTCGCCCACAACGCGGTTCATACCCGCTTTCGCCAGACCAGCGCCACGGAACAGGTTACCCCCACCAATCACCACACCAACCTGAATACCCAGTTCAACCAGTTCTTTGATTTCCTGAGCCATGCGATCCAGTATGCTTGCATCAATACCGAAGCCTTCAGTGCCCTGCAGAGCTTCGCCACTCAACTTAAGCAGAATGCGTTTATAGACGGGTTTTGCATTGGTAGCCATGTTTCTTTCCTGAGACTGTCAACGATTGAAATGAATTAATACTAGCGACATTGTACGTCGCTTTTCAGCGCAGCCCCACAAGGGTTAGCTGAATTTACAAGATGGGCACAAAAAGAAGCCGCCCTCAGGCGGCTCCTTTTCGATAATTAAGACTGCTTGGACATCGCAGCAACTTCTGCTGCAAAGTCAGTCTCAACTTTCTCGATGCCTTCACCCACTTCGAAGCGGATGAAGCCAGTCACTTCAGCGTTATGCTCTTTCAGCAGCTGACCAACAGTTTTGCTTGGTTCCATAACGAACGGCTGACCGGTCAGAGAAACTTCGCCGGTGAATTTCTTCATGCGGCCTTCAACCATTTTCTCTGCGATTTCTTTCGGCTTACCAGACTGCATCGCGATATCCAGCTGTACCTGGTATTCTTTTTCTACCACTTCAGCGGATACATCTTCTGGTTTGATGAATTCTGGCTTGCTTGCAGCAACGTGCATAGCGATGTGTTTAACCAGCTCTTCGTCAGCGCCTTTAGCAGCAACCAGAACGCCGATACGCGCACCGTGCTGATAAGAACCCAGAACGTCGCCTTCCAGCGCAGCAACGCGGCGAATGTTGATGTTTTCACCAATTTTCGCTACCAGCGCAACACGTTCTTCTTCGAACTGTGCTTTCAGAACTTCAACGTCAGTGATTTTGCCAGCAACAGCTGCGTCCAGAACTTTGTCTGCGAACGCCTGGAAACCAGCGTCTTTTGCAACGAAGTCAGTCTGGCAGTTAACTTCCAGAATGATGCCGTAGTTGCCGTCGATTTTGGTTTTGATCACGCCGTCAGCAGCAACGTTGCCTGCTTTTTTCGCTGCTTTAATAGCACCGGACTTACGCATGTTTTCGATTGCCAGCTCGATGTCGCCGTTAGCTTCAGTCAGTGCTTTTTTGCAATCCATCATGCCTGCGCCAGTACGCTCACGCAGCTCTTTTACCAGGGATGCGGTAATTTCAGCCATTCTAAAATCCTCGGAGATGTGATCTGCCCGGCATTAAACCGCACAGATATAAAAGTGAAAAAGGGGGCCATATGCAGGCCCCCTAACCAAACGTGTACTACCTGGTCTATAAGGGCTCGTACGAGCGTGCCTTATTACTCAGCTTCTACGAAGCTTTCTTCCGCCTGGGAAGCCAGATCCTGAGAACGGCCTTCACGTACGGTTGCAGCAACAGCGCCCAGGTACAGGGTCACAGCACGGATTGCGTCGTCGTTACCCGGGATAACGAAGTCAACACCGTCCGGATCAGAGTTGGTATCAACGATAGCAAATACCGGAATACCCAGGTTGTTTGCTTCTTTGATAGCAATGTGTTCGTGGTCAGCATCGATTACAAACAGAGCGTCCGGCAGACCGCCCATGTCTTTGATACCGCCCAGGCTGTTTTCCAGTTTCTCCAGCTCACGAGTGCGCATCAGCGCTTCTTTCTTGGTCAGCTTGTCGAAAGTACCGTCCTGAGACTGAGTTTCCAGGTCTTTCAGACGTTTGATGGACTGACGAACGGTTTTCCAGTTAGTCAGCATACCGCCCAGCCAGCGATGGTTCACGAAGAACTGGTCGCAGCTCAGAGCAGCGTCTTTCACCGCTTCGCTTGCAGCACGTTTAGTACCAACGAAAAGGATTTTACCTTTGCGAGAAGCAATCTTGTTCAGTTCAGCCAGAGCTTCGTTGAACATCGGTACAGTTTTCTCAAGGTTGATGATGTGAACTTTGTTACGCGCACCGAAGATGAACGGCTTCATTTTCGGGTTCCAGTAACGGGTCTGGTGACCGAAGTGAACACCAGCCTTGAGCATGTCGCGCATGGAAACAGTTGCCATGATTAAAACCTCTATATAAAAGTTGGGGTTATGCCTCCACGTATCCCATATTACCGACCCCAAAGGGCACCCCGGAATATGTGCCGATACGTGTGTGTTGTTACACAAAGTGAGATTGTCGCTTCCGTCCAGTCTGTGTATACGAAATGGATCGGAAGTCCGGCGCGCTTTATACCACAAATACGTCGCGGACACCAATAATTGTTGGCGCTGTGTACAGCATCAGACGTTGAATTTTCTATTATAGAAAACCTTCAGTGGCACGTTTGGCGAAATTCAGAATGATTCTCAATTTGCCCGGGTGTGATACCATTGACGGCACTTACATATATATTGTCGGTATCACCGACGCTGATGGACAGAATTAATGGCTATCTCAATCAAGACCCCAGAAGATATCGAAAAAATGCGCGTCGCTGGCCGACTGGCTGCCGAAGTGCTGGAGATGATCGAACCGTATGTTAAACCGGGCGTCAGCACCGGCGAGCTGGATCGCATCTGTAATGATTACATTGTTAATGAACAACACGCGGTTTCTGCCTGCCTCGGCTATCACGGCTATCCGAAATCCGTTTGCATCTCTATTAATGAAGTGGTGTGCCACGGTATCCCGGACGATGCGAAGCTGCTGAAAGATGGCGATATCGTTAACATTGATGTCACCGTAATCAAAGATGGTTTCCATGGCGATACCTCGAAAATGTTTATCGTCGGTAAGCCGACCATCATGGGCGAACGTCTGTGCCGCATCACGCAAGAAAGCCTGTACCTGGCGCTACGCATGGTAAAACCTGGCATTAATCTGCGCGAAATCGGTGCGGCGATTCAGAAGTTTGTCGAAGCAGAAGGCTTCTCTGTCGTTCGTGAATATTGTGGACACGGTATTGGTCGCGGCTTCCATGAAGAACCGCAGGTGCTGCACTATGACTCCCGTGAAACCAACGTCGTGCTGAAACCGGGGATGACGTTCACCATCGAGCCAATGGTCAACGCGGGTAAAAAAGAGATCCGCACCATGAAAGATGGCTGGACGGTAAAAACCAAAGATCGCAGCTTGTCTGCACAATACGAGCATACTATTGTGGTGACTGATAACGGCTGCGAAATTCTGACGCTACGTAAGGATGACACCATCCCGGCGATAATCTCGCACGACGAATAAAATGAAGCCGGCGAATGCCGGCTTTTTTAATGCAATAATTTAATCTTATGGGTGGCGCACAATGAATACCCTTCCAGAACAGTACGCAAACACCGCTCTCCCCACCCTGCCCGGTCAACCGCAAAATCCATGCGGCTGGCCCCGTGATGAATTAACCGTTTGTGGGATAAAAGCCCATATTGATACTTTCCAGCGTTGGCTGGGTGATGCCTTTGACAATGGAATCTCTGCAGAAGAGTTGGTTGAGGCGCGTACCGAGTTTATCGACCAGCTCCTGCAACGGTTATGGATTGACGCGGGATTCAGCCAGATTGCCGACCTGGCACTGGTTGCCGTCGGTGGTTATGGTCGTGGCGAGCTGCATCCACTTTCTGACATCGATTTACTGATTTTAAGCCGTAAAAAGCTCCCGGACGATCAGGCGCAAAAAGTGGGCGAGCTGTTAACGCTGCTCTGGGATGTAAAGCTGGAAGTGGGTCATAGCGTGCGCACGCTTGAAGAGTGCATGCTGGAAGGGTTATCGGATTTAACCGTCGCCACCAATTTAATCGAATCCCGCTTATTAATTGGCGATGTTGCGCTGTTCCTCGAACTGCAAAAACATATTTTTAGCGAAGGATTCTGGCCTTCCGACAAGTTCTACGCGGCGAAAGTTGAAGAACAGAACCAGCGCCATCAGCGTTACCACGGCACCAGCTACAACCTTGAACCAGACATCAAAAGTAGCCCCGGCGGCTTGCGCGATATCCACACTCTGCAATGGGTGGCCCGCCGTCATTTTGGCGCAACATCGCTGGATGAAATGGTCGGGTTTGGCTTCTTAACCTCAGCGGAGCGGGCAGAATTAAACGAATGTCTGCATATATTGTGGCGTATTCGCTTTGCGCTGCATCTTGTCGTCAGCCGTTACGATAATCGCCTGTTATTCGATCGCCAGCTTAGCGTCGCCCAGCGTTTGAATTACAGTGGTGAAGGTAACGAACCGGTCGAGCGGATGATGAAGGATTACTTCCGCGTTACACGCCGCGTCAGTGAACTCAACCAGATGCTGCTGCAACTGTTCGATGAAGCCATCCTCGCCCTTCCCGCCGACGAAAAACCCCGTCCAATCGACGATGAGTTTCAGCTACGCGGAACGCTGATCGACCTGCGTGATGAAACACTATTTATGCGCCAGCCGGAAGCCATCTTGCGTATGTTCTACACCATGGTGCGCAACAGTGCGATCACCGGCATTTACTCCACCACGCTACGCCAGTTACGCCACGCCCGTCGCCACCTGCAACAACCTCTGTGTAATATTCCGGAAGCGCGAAAACTGTTTTTGAGCATTCTGCGTCACCCCGGAGCGGTGCGGCGCGGGCTATTGCCAATGCATCGCCATAGCGTGCTCGGCGCGTATATGCCGCAATGGTCGCATATCGTCGGGCAGATGCAGTTTGACCTGTTCCATGCCTACACGGTGGATGAACATACTATCCGCGTGATGCTGAAACTGGAGAGTTTTGCCAGTGAAGAAACGCGCCAGCGCCATCCGTTGTGTGTGGACGTCTGGCCGCGTCTGCCGTCAACTGAGCTGATTTTCATCGCCGCGCTGTTTCACGATATCGCCAAAGGGCGTGGCGGCGACCACTCCATTCTCGGTGCACAAGACGTGGTGCATTTTGCCGAACTCCACGGGCTTAACTCGCGCGAAACACAGCTGGTCGCCTGGCTGGTTCGCCAGCACTTGCTGATGTCGGTGACAGCTCAGCGCCGCGATATTCAGGACCCGGAAGTCATCAAGCAGTTTGCCGAAGAAGTTCAAACGGAAAATCGTCTGCGCTATCTGGTATGCCTGACAGTGGCTGACATTTGCGCCACCAACGAAACACTGTGGAATAGCTGGAAGCAAAGTCTGTTGCGCGAACTCTATTTTGCCACCGAAAAACAGCTACGACGCGGAATGCAAAACACGCCGGATATGCGCGAACGGGTTCGCCATCACCAACTCCAGGCGCTGGCACTGCTGCGCATGGATAACATCGACGAAGAGGCGCTGCACCAAATTTGGTCACGCTGTCGTGCTAACTATTTTGTCCGCCATAGCCCAAATCAACTGGCCTGGCATGCGCGCCATTTATTACAGCATGATTTAAGCAAACCGCTGGTATTGCTTAGTCCGCAGGCTACGCGTGGAGGCACCGAGATTTTTATCTGGAGCCCGGACCGCCCCTATCTGTTTGCCGCCGTCTGTGCCGAATTAGACCGCCGCAATTTAAGTGTTCACGACGCACAAATTTTCACCACTCGCGACGGTATGGCGATGGATACCTTTATAGTGCTGGAACCCGATGGTAGCCCGCTATCCGCAGATCGTCATGAGGTTATTCGGTTTGGTCTGGAGCAGGTGCTGACACAAAGTAGCTGGCAGCCACCGCAGCCCCGTCGCCAACCCGCTAAATTGCGCCATTTTACTGTTGAAACCGAAGTGACGTTTTTGCCGACCCATACCGACCGCAAATCGTTCCTCGAACTGATCGCCCTCGACCAACCTGGACTGCTGGCGCGAGTCGGGAAAATTTTTGCCGATCTGGGAATTTCGCTTCATGGCGCCCGAATTACAACCATTGGCGAGCGAGTAGAAGATTTATTCATAATTGCCACCGCTGACCGGCGTGCGCTTAATAACGAGTTGCAGCAGGAAGTGCATCAGCGGTTGACAGAGGCCCTCAATCCAAACGATAAAGGGTGATGTGTTTACTGATATGAAAAGAGTTTAACAATGCAGCAGTTACAGAACATTATTGAAACCGCTTTTGAACGCCGTGCCGAGATCACGCCAGCCAATGCAGACACCGTTACCCGCGAAGCGGTAAATCAGGTGATCGCCCTGCTGGATTCCGGCGCACTGCGTGTAGCGGAAAAAATTGACGGTCAGTGGGTGACGCATCAGTGGTTGAAAAAAGCGGTGCTGCTCTCTTTCCGTATTAATGATAATCAGGTGATCGAAGGGGCAGAAAGCCGCTACTTCGACAAAGTGCCGATGAAATTCGCTAACTACGATGCAGCACGTTTCCAGAAAGAAGGCTTCCGCGTCGTGCCACCAGCGGCAGTGCGTCAGGGCGCGTTCATTGCCCGTAACACCGTGCTGATGCCGTCTTACGTCAACATCGGCGCATATGTTGATGAAGGCACCATGGTTGATACCTGGGCGACCGTCGGTTCCTGTGCGCAGATTGGTAAAAACGTCCACCTTTCCGGTGGCGTGGGTATCGGCGGCGTGCTGGAGCCGCTGCAGGCTAACCCGACCATTATTGAAGATAACTGCTTCATCGGCGCACGCTCTGAAGTGGTTGAAGGGGTGATTGTCGAAGAAGGTTCCGTCATTTCCATGGGCGTATACATTGGTCAGAGCACCCGTATTTACGACCGTGAAACCGGCGAAATCCACTACGGTCGCGTTCCGGCAGGGTCTGTGGTTGTTTCAGGTAATCTGCCGTCGAAAGATGGCAAATACAGTCTCTACTGTGCAGTTATCGTTAAGAAAGTTGACGCGAAAACTCGCGGTAAAGTTGGTATTAACGAACTGCTGCGTACCATCGACTAAAAGTATGTACACGGGCAGCACGACGCTGCCCGATTGCTTTCTGGTTCAGAATAATTCGTCCTGCTCATTCTTCCTCCCCCCTTTTTTAAATACTTTTTCATCTTGTTTCGGACTGTCATGTAATTCGCAAAACGAAGATAAATGTGCTAATCCATCCCATGGAATATCGCCACAATAAAGCAGGTAATTTTTTGATTTTTACGCCATGATAGAAGTCTGGAAGAAAAAGGCTTTCTGCGATCACAGTCGAGCCGGGCGGGCCAGGCCAAATGCTAAAATAAGCACAATTTACTGACTCATTTTGAGGTAACGCTATGTACGACAATCTGAAAAGTCTGGGTATTACCAATCCTGAAGAAATTGATCGTTACAGCCTCCGGCAGGAAGCCAACAACGATATTCTGAAAATCTATTTCCAGAAAGACAAAGGCGAGTTTTTCGCCAAGAGCGTGAAGTTTAAATATCCGCGTCAGCGTAAAACGGTCGTCGCTGATGGTGTGGGTCAGGGTTATAAAGAAGTCCAGGAAATCAGCCCGAATCTACGGTATATCATTGATGAGCTTGATCAAATCTGCCAGCGTGACCGCAGCGAAGTTGATCTTAAGCGTAAGATCCTCGACGACTTACGTCACCTGGAGTCAGTAGTAACCAATAAGATCAGCGAGATTGAAGCCGATCTGGAAAAACTGACGCGTAAATAATGTCATTCTGTGGGCCGGGTAAAGTCTCACCCGGCTGTAATTTTGTCATCGACCTACCGCTCTTCATCCAGTTGTAACGCCACATACAGCAGCAACCTGTCATCAAAATTGCCCAAATCAAGCCCGGTCAGTTCCGATATACGATTAAGCCGATACTCCAGAGTATTACGATGAATAAACAGCGCCTTTGACGTTGCCAGCGGTTGCACATTGTGACGAAACCACGCCGCCAACGTTCGCCGCAGTAAACCATTATTGTCCATCGCTTTCAGCCGCGCCAGCGGTCGCGCCAGTTCGTTGGCCTGCCAGTCGCCACGCAAACTGTCGAGTAACACAGGCAACATCAGATCCTGATAAAAATAGCAGCGACTTTCTGGCATCCGCTGTTTACCCACCACCATCGTCGTTTTCGCCGTACGATAGGATCGGGCAATACCGCCAGGACCGGTAAAATAGTTGCCCAGCGAAACGCGAAAACGCAGCTGGCCGTACTCTTTCATGCGGGTAATCAGTTGTTCAACTCGCTTACGATGATCTTCTGCATCCCAGCGCCCAAAAGAGTTCAACGCCGGTTTCAACACCACCATTTCGGTCAGCGAAACAATTGCCACCAGATTATTACGCTCGGGCGTAGTCAGCGCGTTTTGCAGTTGCTGTAACTCCGCCATTGCGCTGTCCACGCCAAGCTGACCGCTGTCGACCTCAACAATAGCTACCACTCGCGGTTGATTGAGATCGATCCCCAGCCGTTGCGCCCATTCCGTAAGTGCGGGAGTATTCTCCTCAGCCTGAATCAGGTTCATCACCAGTTCTTCCCGCAAACGGCTATCCTGCGCCAACAGGTGCATCAACCGCGACTGTTCCAGCATCATTTCAGCCGTCATGCAGACCAGTTCGCCATATTTACGCAGATTCTCTGGTTCACCTGTCAGGCCAATTACGCCGACAATTTCACCTTCCAGCCGTAACGGTAGATTAATCCCCTGCCGCACACCGTGCAGATGACGTGCCACCGCGTCATCGATATCGACGACTCGTCCCTGTGAAAGTACCAGCAATGCTCCTTCGTGCAATTCACCAATACGCTCACGATCGCCGCTGCCGATAATTCGCCCGCGGGCATCCATTACGTTGATATTGGTATCGATGATGCGCATGGTACGTGCCACGATATCCTGCGCCATTTTGGTATCAAGATGCCAGCCAGCCATAAGTCCTCCATTATGCACGGCTTAGCATAAGGAAGTACGTAACGTACGGCATTGTGCAAATGCCCAAAGGATGATGAAGATGTATGGAGTTGTGGTGAAGTTCACAGATTGTAAGGAGAACCCCTTCCCGTTTTCAGGAAGGGGTTGAGGGAGATTACTGCATTAACAGGTAGATGGTGCTGTCGCCGCGCTGAATGTTCAGTGCCAGCACAGACGGTTTGCTGTCGAGAACTTTACGCAGTTCAGCGATGTTTTTCACTGCCTGCTGGTTCGCGCCAATAATCACATCACCTTTCTTCAGGCCGATCTGCGCAGCCGGAGTGCCCGTTTTCACGTTGTTCACCACCACGCCCTGATCTTTGCCTTTGTTACTCATCTCAGCGCCTTCAATGCCGTTGAAGATGGTGCTGGAATCAACCTGATTCTGGCTGCTCTGCTGAAGTTCCAGGTTCACGTTAACCTGCTTCCCGTCGCGCAGTAAGCCCAGGGTCAGTTTGCTACCTACCGGCATAGTGCCCACCTGAGCACGCAGTGCGGCAAAGCTGCTGATTGGCTTACCGTTCAGTGAGGTGATCACATCACCCGCTTTAATGCCCGCTTTCGCGGCGGAAGAATTCGGCAGAACCTGGCTTACGAAAGCACCGCGCTGGGCGTCAACTTTCATCGCTTTCGCCAGATCGGAGTTCAGCTCAGTGCCCATAATACCCAACTCACCGCGTTTCACCTGGCCGTATTCCACCATCTGCGAGGTCAGGTTTTTCACCATGTTGCTCGGGATAGCAAAACCGATACCGATGTTGCCGCCGTCCGGTGCGAGGATCGCGGTGTTGATACCGATCAGTTCACCGTTCAGGTTAACCAGCGCACCACCGGAGTTACCACGGTTAATCGCTGCATCGGTCTGGATGAAGTTTTCGTAGTTTTCGGCATTCAGGCCGCTACGCCCCAGCGCAGAGACAATCCCGGAAGTTACCGTCTCGCCCAGACCAAACGGGTTACCAATCGCTACGGTGTAATCACCCACGCGCAGTGCATCAGAATCCGCCATCTTAATTGCGGTCAGGTTTTTCGGGTTCTGGATCTGGATCAGCGCGATATCAGAGCGCGGATCTTTGCCAACCATCTTCGCGTCGAACTTACGGCCATCGCTCAGTTGGACTTTAATCACCGTCGCGTTATCAACAACGTGGTTGTTGGTGACGACATAGCCTTTATCGGCATCAATGATGACGCCGGAACCCAGCGCCATGAATTTCTGTTGCTGGCCGCCACCATTACCGCCCTGGCCACCCTGGCAGAACGGAGAACTCTGGAACGGAGAACCTTCCTGGCAGAACGGAGAATCATCACCGAAGAACTGCTGGAAATTACGCGGCATACGCGGCGTATTAACGGTTGTGCTACCTTCTACGTTAATGCTGACCACTGAAGGCATCACCTTTTCGAGCATCGGTGCAAGGCTTGGCATCTGCTGGGCTGTCGTTGCTGAAGAAGTCTCAGCCGCCGTTGCAGAGAGCGGAGATAACGCCAAACCTAAACTCAGAGCCAGTGCACTCAGTGCTAATGTGGTTTTTTTCATGTATTTCAGTCTCGATTAACAGATAACGCAAAATTGCTGTGTTCTTCAGATTCGTTTTATAGCGCGAAGTTCCGAACTAAAGTTTCTGCAAAAGGTAAAAATTTATTGTTCGTCTTTACAAAAGCCTGGTTATTGTTCTACGGCCATCAGACGTCGGTATTCATCCCAGGCATAGAGGTCGGTCATACCGCTGATATAATCCTGCAGCAGGCGGCAACGGTAATAATATTCCCATAGCGGAAACTCAGGAGAATCTGACGGTAATTTACTGACAGCCTCGACATAGGCCAGCCGATGGCGCGTCGAGAGTTTGTGGAATAAGCGCGATTCAATAGGGAAACGTTTCACCCGTTCTTTTTCTACCAGTTCAGTAAAGTCTGATAACGACAGGCTTAATAAAGGGCGATAAATCTCTAATAATCCGCTAATGACCCGATAGCCCTGCAATTCAAGCTGCTCGACATCTGGATGGCTAAACACATGTTTTACAGCGACATTTTTATAAAGCTTAAGAAGATCGCTGCATTCGCTGGCATCTTCCAATAATGCATGATTAAACGTTCCGGCGAAAATCGCAGGCAGATTATCAATAAATCGTTGTGCCGCGTAGGGTACCAGTTTATTTAGAGTGTTTACCCTTAAATACATAAAAAACTGATCTTCCGTACTGCGGCTTAAACTATTTGAGCGTGATTTTTCCCAGGCATTTTCAACCACCAGCGAAAAGAGCGAACCTTTCTCATGCTGGCCCCACGCTTCGTGCAAATGATGATAAAGCTGCTCAACGGTAAATATTCTTTTCTCTACCGCATCTTCAAGATCTGCCACACAATAGGAGATGTCGTCGGCAGCTTCCATAATCCACGTTAATGGAAAACGACTGTAAAGCGCCAAATTAAGTTCTTTACGCAACCGGGCAATATAGGCTTCCTCAGAAAGATAATAACCCGGCTTTTTCATTAAATAGTGATGTGTCTCAGGCGTTTCGCCACGCCACCACGCCGGACGGGTATATTTTAAAATACCGCCAACCTGTGCCCAGGTGAGATTCATCCGCATCAATGTATGCACCAAACGAATACCCTGTGCGTTACCTTCAAAATGACATAAGTCCTGACGTATTTTGCGCCGCAGCTCGTTAAGCGGTTCTTCCCCGTCCCGTAAACGTAGTGCTGCCACGCTGCAGCGATCGTCAGTCAGAGGCTGGCTTTCGGCATCTTCCGGGTGCAAACGCTGGCGAAACCAGTCATTTATCGCCGCTTCGCCAAAATGACCAAACGGCGGATTGCCGATATCGTGCATAAGGCATGACATCTCAACAATGCTTTCAAAGGGGCCGGTCAGTTCATCCAGGCCGTATGCTTCCAGCAATTTAAGCTCTTTCAGACGGCTTAAAATTTCTTTGGCGATGTAGCGCCCCACCTGCTGGACTTCCATCGAGTGGGTAAGACGCGTGCGCACGGCGGCATTGCGCTCCAGTGGAAAAACCTGGGTCTTTTGTTGCAGACGACGAATTGCCGGAGAGTTGATGATACGCCCGCGATCGCTCTCGAAGATCCGCAGGATCTCATGTTCGGTTTTAACGCCCTGTGGTGAACGGTAACGACGATGCCAGTTTATTTTTTTTCGGAAATCAATCTGTGCCATGTCCTCTCCCGCGTGAGAAATACGCTTCCCCGTAAGCGCATGGTAAACTATGCCTTCAAATCGGGCTTATCGCGAGTAAATCTATGAAAATCGGCATCATTGGTGCAATGGAAGAAGAAGTTACGCTGCTGCGTGACAAAATCGAAAACCGTCAAACTATCAGTCTGGGCGGTTGCGAAATCTATACCGGCCAACTGAATGGAACCGAGGTTGCGCTTCTGAAATCGGGCATCGGTAAAGTCGCTGCGGCGCTGGGTGCCACTCTGCTGTTGGAACACTGCAAGCCAGATGTGATTATTAACACCGGTTCTGCCGGTGGCCTGGCACCAACGCTGAAAGTGGGCGATATCGTTGTCTCGGACGAAGCGCGTTATCACGACGCGGATGTCACGGCATTTGGTTATGAATACGGCCAGTTACCAGGCTGCCCGGCAGGCTTTAAAGCTGACGATAAACTGATCGCTGCCGCTGAGGCCTGCATTGCCGAACTGAATCTTAACGCTGTACGTGGCCTGATTGTTAGCGGCGACGCATTCATCAACGGTTCTGTTGGTCTGGCGAAAATCCGCCACAACTTCCCACAGGCCATTGCTGTAGAGATGGAAGCGACGGCAATCGCCCATGTCTGCCACAATTTCAACGTCCCGTTTGTCGTAGTACGCGCCATCTCCGACGTGGCCGATCAACAGTCTCATCTTAGCTTCGATGAGTTCCTGGCTGTTGCCGCTAAACAGTCCAGCCTGATGGTTGAGTCACTGGTGCAGAAACTGGCACATGGCTAAGTCACTGTTCAGGGCGCTGGTCGCCCTGTCTTTTCTCGCGCCGCTGTGGCTCAATGCCGCGCCGCGCGTCATCACGCTTTCTCCCGCCAACACTGAACTTGCCTTTGCCGCCGGGATCACGCCGGTTGGGGTCAGCAGCTATTCCGACTATCCTCCACAAGCGCAAAAGATTGAGCAGGTTTCCACCTGGCAGGGGATGAATCTGGAACGCATTGTCGCGCTGAAACCCGATCTGGTGATTGCCTGGCGTGGAGGTAATGCCGAGCGGCAGGTTGACCAGCTGGCTTCGCTGGGAATAAAAGTGATGTGGGTCGATGCGACAAGCATTGAACAAATTGCCAATGCGTTACGTCAACTGGCCCCCTGGAGTCCGCAACCGGATAAGGCCGAACAAGCCGCGCAATCCCTGCTGGATCAGTACGCGCAATTGAAAGCGCAATATGCTGATAAACCTAAAAAACGTGTTTTTCTGCAATTCGGCATTAATCCGCCATTTACCAGTGGAAAAGAGTCGATTCAAAACCAGGTACTCGAAGTTTGTGGCGGAGAAAACATCTTTAAAGACAGCCGGGTTCCCTGGCCGCAAGTTAGCCGTGAACAGGTGTTAGCACGCTCGCCACAGGCGATTGTCATTACAGGCGGACCGGACCAAATTCCTAAAATCAAACAATACTGGGGTGAACAGCTCAAAATTCCCGTTATTCCTCTCACGAGTGACTGGTTTGAACGTGCAAGCCCACGTATTATCCTCGCTGCACAACAGCTCTGTAATGCGCTTTCACAGGTAGATTAGCGCCTGACCTTTTCAGGTGCTCAGTGGGGATTGAACAATGCTCGTCTATTGGCTGGATATAGTCGGCACAGCGGTATTTGCCATCTCCGGCGTTTTGTTAGCCGGAAAATTGCGTATGGACCCTTTTGGTGTTCTGGTACTGGGCGTGGTAACCGCAGTAGGCGGCGGAACAATTCGCGACATGGCGCTGGATCACGGCCCGGTATTTTGGGTGAAAGATCCCACCGATCTGGTCGTTGCAATGGTCACCAGCATGCTGACCATCGTGCTGGTGCGCCAGCCAAGACGCTTACCAAAATGGATGTTGCCGGTGCTGGACGCCGTTGGTCTGGCGGTGTTTGTCGGCATTGGCGTGAATAAAGCCTTTAATGCGGAAGCCGGTCCGTTAATCGCGGTTTGTATGGGCGTCATTACTGGCGTTGGCGGCGGGATCATTCGTGATGTACTGGCCCGCGAAATCCCCATGATTTTACGTACAGAAATCTACGCAACTGCCTGTATTATCGGCGGTATTGTCCACGCTACGGCTTATTACACATTTTCCGTACCACTGGAAACAGCCAGTATGATGGGCATGGTCGTGACGCTATTGATTCGGCTGGCGGCTATTCGTTGGCATCTTAAGCTACCGACGTTTGCGCTGGATGAGAATGGTCGTTGAAGAGAGAAGATGTGCCGGATAGTTTATCCGGCACATGAACAGCAGATTAGATACTAAAGGAAGAACCGCAACCGCAGGTACTTTTCGCGTTCGGGTTGGTCACGATGAAACGAGAACCTTCCAAACCTTCGGTATAGTCAACGGAACCGCCGACCAGATATTGCAGGCTCATCGGATCAACCACCAGGCCAACGCCCTGTTTTTCGATGGTCATATCGCCTTCGTTCACCTGATCATCAAAGGTGAAACCATACTGGAAGCCGCTGCAACCGCCACCGGTGATATACACGCGTAATTTCAGATTCGGGTTATCTTCGTCAGCGATCAGGCTTTTAACTTTGTTGGCTGCTGCGTCGGTAAACTCCAGCGGCAGTGCTACGTCATCACTCATATTTTGCTCCAAACGACATCGGCAATTGGGCAAATTCTAACCCAATAATAATCGCCATTATCTAATACCCTGGTATTTCGTTCAAGTATTCTCGCTGGCTGATGCGGCCTTGCTTCGCGCCAGTTGCTCAGCTTCCTGTTTCGCCAGCGTGCGCGCAAGAATCGCCGAGTATAGCGGTTTCCCGCCGGTAAATTGCGCTAATAGTGTTGCGCCAAGACCGGTAATAATCATTGGCAAAATGAGCTGGTAGTTATCGGTCATTTCCAGAACCAGAATAATCCCCGTTAACGGCGCACGAATAGATGCCGCCAGTAACGCCCCCATTCCGGCAATAGCAAAAGTGCCTGCTTCAAGGTGATATTGCGGAAACAGCTCAACGGCAACCATTCCGAAAGCGGTTCCCAGCACAGTACCCAGCGCCAGCATAGGGGCAAAAATACCGCCCGGCGCGCCGGAAGAGAAACAGAGTAAGGTGGTAATGACCCGCGCGACGAAAATAAACACCAGCATTCCCATGCTGAAATTCCCTGCGGTAGCGATAGGAATCAGGTTAAAGCCGCCGCCCGACGTTGCTGGTGCCACAAACCCCAGCAATCCACACAGACCGCCAATTGCACCGCCCATCAGTACCCATTTGGTAATATTGCCGCCGTGCACACGGTGCAGCAAATCCTGCATCCCCAGCACCCATTTATTAAAAATAGGGCCGAAAATGCCAAAAATAATACCGAGGATCAGATAAAGCCACAGCGTATTAAGCGGCGCGTCAGAAAGTTTACCGACGTCAATCAATGCAACTTCATGATTAAAAATCCGGTACATAATGGTCGACATAATGACGCCAATAAATACCGCTTTAATCGAAATTAACGTATAGCGAAACTGCGGACGCATCTCTTCGATAATAAACAAAATACCCGCTAGCGGGGCGTTAAAGGCCGCCGCCAGACCCGCCGCCGCACCGGTTGCCAGTAGCGTATGACGAGCTTCGTCACCTTTCAGGCGGAAAACATCGAGTACCATCCGCCCGATATTGCCGCCTATCTGCACGGTTGGCCCTTCGCGCCCCAACACCATGCCTCCGCCAAGTGTTCCCAGCCCGCCAAAGAATTTCACCGGCAACACACGCCACCAGCGAACGGGACGTTGATCTTCCAGCGCCCCTTCAATTTCCGGGATCCCCGAACCACCTGCTTCCGGCGCGTATTTGCGCACCAAAAAGTAGCCGAACATCGCCAGCACCGCCGAACAGAGAAAAGCGACGGTTAACAGAAGCGGATAATTATCAGCAGTATGTACCAGTGCCCCCATACGTTGGTTCTGCAACCAGGCGACACCTTTGTCAAAAGCAACCGCAGCCAGCCCGACAAGCGTGCCGACGACTGCCGCCATAAACAAAATGGCTAACGGGGTTTTATCGCGCTCAAGAAGTTGGCGAATCAGTTGTCTGCGTCGCAGGCGCGCGGCCTGCGGTGTTTCTAAAGAGGGAGTATCAGTTTTCATCCAATGATCACTTATTGGTCATACAAATAAGATGACGGCATTTTACTCGCACGTTCCATGAAAATCCTTTGCAAAGCGTAATGTTTCAAATGCACAAAACTTTTATACTCTAAGAAATCAGGATTGCACCAGTACAAGCAGCCTGATGTTTGACGAGTATTTAACTTGTTATGAATAACATAGAATAGCAGCCATTCACTTTTTCTACGAATCAGGAACCCTCCATGAGTAAGTCTGAAAATCTTTACAGCGCAGCGCGCGAGCTGATCCCTGGCGGTGTGAACTCCCCTGTTCGCGCCTTTACTGGCGTGGGCGGCACTCCACTGTTTATCGAAAAAGCGGACGGCGCTTATCTGTACGATGTTGATGGCAAAGCCTATATCGATTATGTCGGTTCCTGGGGGCCGATGGTGCTGGGCCATAACCATCCGGCGATCCGCAATGCCGTGATTGAAGCCGCCGAGCGTGGTTTAAGCTTTGGTGCACCAACCGAAATGGAAGTGAAAATGGCGCAACTGGTGACCGAACTGGTCCCGACCATGGATATGGTGCGCATGGTGAACTCCGGCACTGAAGCGACGATGAGCGCCATCCGCCTGGCCCGTGGTTTTACCGGTCGCGACAAAATTATTAAATTTGAAGGTTGTTACCACGGTCACGCTGACTGCCTGCTGGTGAAAGCCGGTTCTGGCGCACTCACGTTAGGCCAGCCAAATTCGCCGGGCGTTCCGGCAGATTTCGCCAAACATACCTTAACCTGTACTTATAACGATCTGGCCTCTGTACGCGCCGCGTTTGAGCAATACCCGCAAGAGATTGCCTGTATTATCGTCGAGCCGGTGGCAGGCAATATGAACTGCGTTCCACCGCTGCCAGAGTTCCTGCCAGGTCTGCGCGCGCTGTGCGACGAATTTGGCGCGTTGCTGATCATCGATGAAGTGATGACCGGTTTCCGCGTAGCGCTAGCTGGCGCACAGGATTATTACGGCGTAGTGCCAGATTTAACCTGCCTCGGCAAAATCATCGGCGGTGGAATGCCGGTAGGCGCATTCGGTGGTCGTCGTGATGTAATGGATGCGCTGGCCCCGACTGGTCCGGTATATCAGGCGGGTACGCTTTCCGGTAACCCGATTGCGATGGCAGCCGGTTTCGCCTGTCTGAATGAAGTCGCACAGCCGGGCGTTCACGAAACGCTGGATGAGCTGACAACACGTCTGGCAGAAGGTCTGCTGGAAGCGGCAGAAGAAGCCGGAATTCCGCTGGTGGTAAACCACGTTGGCGGCATGTTCGGTATTTTCTTTACCGACGCCGAGTCCGTGACGTGCTATCAGGATGTGATGGCCTGTGACGTGGAACGCTTTAAGCGTTTCTTCCATATGATGCTGGACGAAGGTGTTTACCTGGCACCGTCAGCGTTTGAAGCGGGCTTTATGTCCGTGGCGCATAGCATGGAAGATATCAATAACACCATCGATGCTGCACGTCGGGTGTTTGCGAAGTTGTAATGATTTTGCCTCGCCCACCGGGCGAGGCATTCTATTAACGGCTCTGCTTTCTCAACAAATAGATAAAATATGGCGCGCCGATAAAGGTCGACAGCAGCCCCGCCGGGATCTGGAATGGAAACAATACCATCCGCCCACACCAGTCAGCGAACACCAGCAGTAAACCACCCACCAGCGCCGAAATTACGATGTGTGGCATCGTCCGTCGAAAGCCCATCATCCGCGCAATATGCGGTGCCATTAAACCAACAAAACTCAACGGTCCAATGGTCATTGTCGCAGTCGCTGTCAGGCAAGCCGCTAACAGCAGCAGCGCAATTCGCGTCGGCGTCAGCGCCATTCCTACGGCTCGTGCGGTATCACCGCCCAGCGGTAAAATGGTCAGCCAGCGGCGGCACAGCGGGGTAATCGCCAGCAAAATTACCATCACAATTCCCGTGCGCCAGACCTGCGCCTCGGTCGCGTTGTAGGTCGAACCGGAAATCCAGGTCAGAACTTGCGCCATTCGCGGGTCACCACTTGCCTGCAACATCATCAAAAGCATGGTGAACGCGGTACTTAACGCCATCCCCGCCAGTAACATGCGGTGTGGGGAAAATCCACCGCGTCCGGCGGCGATCATAATGATCAACAGCGTCACCGCCGCCCCGAGGCTGCCCGCGGGTAACAGCCAGCCAAAGGCATTACCCGGCACCAAAAACAGCATCAACACCACACCAAACGCCGCGCCGGAACTAATCCCCAGCACTTCCGGGCTTGCCATCGGGTTTCCGGTCAGCCGCTGAATAATACAGCCCGCCACTGCCAGCATGATGCCCGCAAACAGTGCCGCCATAATTCGCGGCCAGCGCCAGGGCATTAAATCATCGAGCAGCGCCCCGCTCGCCCACGTCCAGCCGTGCGCATCACGACCAAACGACAGCGCCACCACCACAGCCATCAACAGCAGCACGCCGCCCGCGAGGGCAAACGCCAGCACGTGTTGGCGTTCAGTCTCGACACGATCGTTGACCTTCATATCCGGCGCGCTAATGCTGCGTAAACGCGGCAGCAACCACAGTAGCAGCGGCGCACCGATCAACGCAGTGACCGAACCGGTGGACACTTCCATCCACACGCGAGTCAGCCAGAGGATGATTTGATCGGAAAGCCAGAGGATCAGCGCACCAATCAGCGACGCCAGCATCAACCTTGGTAGCAGACGCCGCGCCCCCAGCATTTTCGCCAGCAGTGGCGCGAACAAACCGATAAAGCCGATAATCCCCACCGCGTTCACCAGCAGCGCACTGATGACAATCGCCAGCGACAACGCCGCCAGACGCGCCAGCGACAAGGCCAGCCCGAGATTGCGCGCCACTCCATCATCAAGCCCCATCAGAGTTAACGGGCGAAGTAGCAATAACGTCAGCATCACGCCGCCCAGCAGCTGCGGCCATAAACGCTCAACGCCGCCCCAGTCGGTTTGCGTCAGCGTTCCGGTGCTCCACAGGAACATGCTTTGCAGTTGGTCATGATGGAAGATAACCAGTAACTGATTGATTGCGCCGCAATAAAGGCTCACTACCAGCCCCGCGAGGATCAGCGTTACCGGCGAAAGCCGTTTCCCCCACGCGACGCCAAAGACGATTAAGCCAACCACACAAGCCCCTGCCAATGCAGCAAACTGGCTCGCCATAGCACCTGGGATCGCCCAGAGCGTGGTGACGGTAATCCCCAGTTGCGCGCCTGTTGCAACGCCCAACGTCGTCGGTTCCGCCAGCGGGTTACGCAGCACTTGCTGAAACAGCACGCCCACCAGCCCCAGGCCCGCGCCCACCAGCAGCGAAATCGCCAGACGCGGCAACAAGCTGTAGTGAAAAATCATCTGCTCGATGACGTCAATATCCGGCGACCAGGCGGCCTGCGCCCACTGGCTGCGCGGCAGCGCCTGCGAGAAGTTCATCCAGGTCAACGCCGCAGCAGCAACCACCAGCAGCACCAGCAATAACACCGGAAAAAGCGCAATTCGTTTACTCACGCTTTACCTCCGATGGCGTTATCCAGAATACGCACAAAGTGCATTGCAGAAAGCGTCGCACCATAGAACCAGACCGCCGGAACGCGCTGAAAGCGTCCGGCGCGGACAAACGGCATGGCCTGCCACAGCGGGGTTGCCATTAGGGTGTCCATGTCTTTGCTGTTGTCGTGATCAAAACAGAGCACATCAACGTCTTTATACGCTGCCAGACGATCGATACTGACAGCGGTACTGCCCCAGAAGTTGGTTTCCCCTTGCCAGGCATTTGGGATGCCGTACTCATCAAGAATTTCCTGGAACAGGCTGTTTGGACCGAAGACCAACATATGGCGCGGATCGATAAGTGTCGTCAGCAATAACGGGCGTGCACCACGCTTCACAAAGCGGGGTTTCATGCTGCGGATAAAGTCTTCATAGTGCGCTAAATGCGTTTCTGCTGCGCTTTGCAGGTTAAGTAAATCTGCCATTTCCGTCAGTGATTTACGCGCCATCGCCAGCGGCTGTTTGCCATCGCTGAAGTTAAATCCGCGCCCCGGCGCAATGCGTGCCAGCATTTCTGGTGAAGGGCCATATCCTGCCGACCAGACCATAAACGATGGTTTCATTTCGGTCAGCAGTTCAAGGTTAGGTTCTGTGCGCAAACCGACGTCGATCACTGAGTCCGGCAATGGTGGTTCGCTGACCCACAGGCGATAGTTGATGGTATCCGCCACGCCGTAAGGCACGATGCCGAGCGCCAGCAGTAATTCCACCGGCAACCACTCCAGCGCCACAATACGATTGGGATCAATAGCCGCCGCGTGGGCGGTATTCATCTGCCATAACAACGGAGAAAGCGCCATCGCCGTTAACAGTCGACGGCGCGAAATAAGAGGTAAGCCGCTCATCAATAAACAAAACTCACAGGTGCAGCACCCGCCGGATGCGGCAAAATACCCATCGGGATGCCATAAATCATTTCAAGGGTTTCGCCGCGCATAATTTCCGCAGGCGTTCCCTGAGCAATCATTTCACCACCGCGCAGGGCGACCAGATAATCACAGTAGCGTGCCGCCATATTGATATCGTGCAACACGGCAATGACCGTCAGGCCACGCTCCTGACTTAAACGGTGCACCAGCGCCAGCACATCAACCTGGTGGGCGATATCCAGCGCCGAGGTCGGTTCGTCGAGCAACAGACAACGGCTATCCTGTGCCACCAGCATAGCGATCCACGCCCGCTGACGTTCGCCGCCAGAGAGACTATCGACCAGCCGATGCGCCAGCGGTTTTAAACCAACCAGCGAAATCGCCTCTTCGACCTTTTCGCGATCTGCCGCACCAAAGCGCCCCAGTGCGCCATGCCACGGGTAACGACCAATCGCCACCAGTTCACGCACGGTCATCCCTTCTGCCGGAGGAAGCTGCTGCGGCAAATAAGCCACTTTGCGGGCAAACGCTTTGCTGCTCCAGCTTTCCAGCGGCTGGGCATCAAGGAGAATCTCCCCTTCCGACGGTGGCTGGTGACGACCAAGCATTTTGAGCAGAGTGGATTTACCAGAACCGTTGTGACCAATCAGACCGGTCACTTTCCCGGCAGGAAAGGTTAACGACAGCGGATGCAAAAGCGTGCGCCCGGGCACACGAAAGGAGATATTACGCAGTGCAAAAGTGGTATCGGAATGATTCGTGTATTCCTGCATAACAGCCAACTTGTGAAACGGGCACGGAAATCCGTGCCCCAAAAGAGAAATTAGAAACGGAAGGTTGCGGTTGCAACGACCTGACGTTCTGCGCCCCAGAAGCAGCCATAGGTGTTAAAGCAGCTGGCGACGTATTCACGATCGAACAGGTTGTTGACATGCAGCGCCACGTTGGAGCCAGCCATGCCGACTCGCGCCAGATCATAACGCACTAACGCATCCACGACCGTATAACTTCCCACTTTAAAGGAGTTAGCCGGATCACCATAGCTGGAGCCAGTATAACGACCACCGGTGCCCAGCGTCAGACCTGAAAGCGGACCGTCAAAGAAGGTATAGTCAGCCCACAGCGAAGCCATGTGTTTTGGCACCTGTGCAGGCGTATTGCCTTTATAGGTAGTGTCGGTGGTGTATTCCGCATCGGTGTAAGTATAAGAACCTACTACGTTAACACTCGCCGACAGCGCCGCTTTTGCTTCCAGTTCTACACCACGAGCGCGAATCTCACCGCCTTCAATCGAGAAATTGGGATTATTCGGATCCGCCATCAGGTTGTTGGTTTTGGTAAGCTGATACAGTGCGCCCGTCAGCACAATTGGGCGATCTTCCGGCACATATTTCACACCAACTTCATACTGTTTGCCTTTCGAAGGTGCAAACAGATCACCGTTTGCATCTGTCAAAGATGCTGGCTCAAACGACTCACTGTAGCTGAAGTAAGGCGTTACCCCGTTGTCGAACAGGTAGTTTACGCCACCACGCCAGGTGAACTGTTTGTCATCACGATCGGATTTATTACCGTAATCACGGTTGAAAGATGACTGTTCCGCCCAGTCATAGCGACCACCCAGAGTCACCAGCACCTTATCCCACTGCGCCTGATCCTGAACATACAGACCGGTTTGTTTCTGTTTAAGCAAAACGCGGTATGGGCCAGACGGATCCGGGTGAGCACCAAAATCAAAGTCACTACGGTCTAAATTATAGATATCAGACGGTGCAACGGAACCGGCGTAACCGAACCAGGAGTCAATATCATTACGCATACGCATAAAGTCAACGCCGGTCAGCAGAGTGTGTTCAACCGAGCCGGTTGCGAATTTACTTTGCAACTGAGTATCAACAGAGAAGTTTTCTAATTTCTCATTATCGATAACGTACTGACGAGTCAGTGTATGATTCCATTCTGACTGCGGGATACTTAAACATGGACTCGCCTTGAGTGCATCGTCGTCTTTGGTATACAGCGGATCCGAGCACATGCCGTAGCCATATACGCTCTTTTGCGAGACTTTATTTTGCGCAAAGCGCAGGTTCTGACGCACAGTAAAGGTGTCGTTAAATTCGTGATCGAAGCTGTAGCCCACCATCTTCTCATTACGAGAATAGGTGTTGTTCTTCGCCCCTTCATTAAAGTCTGTCGGCAGACGCTTACCGTTCGGCAGCGGCTCAACGGTTCCCTCTTTCGGCAACCAGCCGTAATAACCGGTTTCCGGTTCGTTCTGGAAGTAAGAAAGGAAAGTGAAATTGGTTTTATCATCCGGGCGCCAGGTGAACGCTGGAGCAATAGCATAACGCTGCTCTTCTGCCCCCTTCTGCTGAGCATTGGCTGAACGCGCAATACCAGTCAGACGATAAGAGTAAACGCCGTCATCATCCAGCGCATCACTGAAGTCAAAACCAGTCTGGAACAGGCTGTCAGTACCGGCTTTAAACTGAATTTCTTTCAGCGGTTCTGTAGTCGGGCGCTTGCTGACCATGTTCAACAGGCCGCCAGGGCTGCTTTTCCCGTACAGCACGGATACCGGACCACGCATGATTTCAGCGCGCTCCAGCATATACGGATCGATAACTGCATCGTTATAGAAGTTGCCCTGCATCTTCAGGCCATTCAGATAGTTGTTCTGGCTTTGGCCGTCAGCGGCAAATCCGCGGATGATCAGGTAATCGTAAGTGTTGGATGCGCCACGAGTTCCCACGGCAACGCCAGGAGTGTAGCTAAGAGCTTCTTTTACCGACTTCGGCTGATGCAGCGCCATCTCTTCGGCGGTCACAACAGAAATAGACTGTGGCACTTTTTGAATCGGCGTATCGGTTTTAGTGCCGGTAGCGGACTGTCGCGCCGCAATAGTTGCAGCTGGCCCCCATGCGCTTTCTTGCGGCGCAGGTGCAGCGGTAACGGTGATAGTGTCTTCTTTCGGTTCAACCGCTGCCTGTGCATAAACAGACATGCCGCTAACCGCTGTGGCTACTACAACTGCGATTTTACGCAGTGAGTGTTTTGGCTGAGCAGTTTTGGAACGCGCCATTGGTATATCTCTGATGTAAAGTGAATGATAACGTAAACGAGAATGATTATTATAAAGATAAGATAATATTCGAAACGCTGGCGGGTTCGCAAGCGGTACGCAATCTGAGCGTTCCTGAAGGGTTAATAAACAACCAGATGAAAAGAAAGGGTTAATACTTTAGGTGGGATGTTATTTTACCGGATGGCTACTCGCCATCCGGTATGTCACGCTTAGACGTTAATTACTACCAAACATATCCTTGATCCAACCGGCTACACCGTCGCTGTCTTTCTGCTCTTGCTGAGCAGGTTGCTGTTGCGGCTGTTGCTGCGGCTGAGAAGACTGATCAAACGGATTGCCTGACGGCTGCTGCTGCATCTCACTCTGCTGGCACAGCGATTGCGGATCGCTGGTCCAGACCGGCAAGACACGCATACCACCGCTGCAAACAAAGTTGCCGTCGTAGTCCACGCCCATATCTGCAATATCTTCCGGCGGAACAAGATTCAGCGGTGTTGGCGTCTGGTTAGCCAGATAACGCTGATAAATCGACATTGCCCCGCTGGCTCCATACAGTTTGGTCGGTTGGTTGTTATCACGGCCTACCCAGGTGATGGTCACCGTGCTGCCGTCAATGCCCGCAAACCAGGTATCTACCTTATTGTTGGTAGTTCCTGTTTTCCCTGCCAGATGCAGGTTCGGGTATTTCGCCCCAAGCTGACGCCCCGTACCACGTTGTACCACCTGCTGCATGGTCCATAGTGTCAGATACGCCGCCTGCGCCGGAACCGCGCGTTCCGCCTGCGGGAAGCTCTGATACAGCACTTTGCCATCTTCCGCAATTACCGAACGCAGCGCAGAAAGCGGTGCACGGTTACCGCCGCTGGCGATAGTCTGGAATGCCTGCGCCACTTCGATTGGCGTTAAGTTCAACGCCCCCAGCAGCATCGCCGGAACCGGATGCAGCTGATCTTTCGGCACGCCCAGTTTAATCCAGGTCTCCGTAACCGCAGGCAGCCCCAGCGCCATCCCCAGATTCACCGTCGGCACGTTCATCGAACGGGTCAACGCATCCACCAGCATCACTCTGCCACTTTCGCTATAACGACGGTCATCGTTCTGCGGTGACCAGACCTGGCCATTCGGCTGACGCAGCGCGATGGGCGCATCGGCAATCCACGTGTTCAGGCGATAGATTTTCGGCTGGCTTAAGGCAGTCAGATAAGTCGCTGGTTTTGCGAGGGAACCAATCGAACGACGCGCCTGCATCGCACGGTTGTAGCCCGCAAACTGCGGCTCAGAACCACCGACCATCGCACGAACTTCACCGCTAAAGCGGTCAACAACCACAATCGCGGTTTCAAGATCGCTCAACTTACGCTGTTTTTTCAGTGCCGGAATGCCTTCCACGGCGGCTTTTTCTGCCGCGTCCTGGGCCACCGAGTCAAAGGTAGTGAAGATCTTCACGCCGGAGAGATCTTTTACCTTATCGCCTAATTTAGCCTGAAGCTCCTGGCGCACCAGTTGCATAAAGGCTGGCTGAGGAGAGATCACCCCACCGCGCGGCTGAACACCCAGCGGACGTGCACTCAACATGTCATAGAGTTCTTGATCAATAATCTGTTGCTGTTGCAGCAGACGCAGTACCAGGTTACGTCGCTCCAGCGCCAGTTTCGGGTTACGCCACGGGTTGTAGATGGACGCCCCTTTCACCATACCCACCAACAGCGCCTGCTGATCGAGGCTCAATTCTTCTACCGGGCGACCAAAGTAATACAAGCTCGCCAGCGGGAAGCCGCGGATTTCGTTGTCGCCGCTCTGACCGAGATACACCTCGTTCATATACAGCTCAAGAATACGGTCTTTGCTGTAACGCGCGTCCATGATCAGCGCCATGTAGGCTTCGTTCGCTTTACGCCAGTAAGAACGCTCGCTGGAGAGGAACAGGTTTTTAACCAACTGTTGCGTCAGCGTACTCGCCCCCTGCACCGTGCGTCCGGCAGTCAGGTTTGCCAGCACCGCACGTCCGATTGAGTAGAGACTGATCCCATCATGCTCGTAGAAATGACGGTCTTCTGTCGCCAGCAAAGTATCCACCAGCAAATCCGGGAAACCACTGCGCGGCACAAACAGACGCTGCTCACCGTTTGGTGAAGAGATCATAGTGATCAGGCGCGGATCAAGACGGAAGAAACCGAACTGACGGTTGTTCTCCATATTGACGATCGTCGCCAGATGATCGCCATCAAAGGTCAGACGTGCACGCACCTGCCCTTCTTTACTGTCCGGGAAATCAAACGGACGGCGGATCATCTCAATGCTGTTGGCCTGCACGGTAAATTCGCCAGGACGGGTCATTTTCGACACCTGACGATACTGGGTCGCCTCCAGCAGATTCACCATCTCGTTCTTGCTGATGGTCATGTCTGGCTCAAGGTTGACCATCCGGCCATAAACTGCCGCGGGCAGTTGCCAGACCTTGCCATCAATACGGCTGCGAATTTTTTGATCGAGATAAACGCCGTAAATGGCGATCAGCACGGCAAAAACGATAGCCAGTTTTAGCAGCAGCCATAGCCAGCCGCGTTTGCCACGAGGCTTACGCCCTTTGCCTTTGCCCTTACCTTTGCGCGGCATCGGTTCTTCATCCTCATAGTCATCATAATCGTCGTAATCATCGTCATCTTCGTAACGACGACGGCTTACCTTTTGTTTGACCGGACGCGTCGGTTTCCCTTTGCGTCCAATTGGCTCGCGGTCATTCCCGGCCATGCTTTTTCTCCGCAATATTCAGGCGCAAAAGCCCGATTTTCTGTTCTTCTGTTGCAAGACAGAAGAAGATATCTCTCAAATTTACTTTGATCTTCACGAATACTTTTTCGTTCGTCGCGTTGGTGCGGTGTTTGCCGGGTCGTCCGGCCAGACATGTTTGGGATAACGCCCTTTCATCTCTTTTTGCACCTCACGGTACGCTCCTTTCCAGAAGGCGCTCAAATCACGCGTGATTTGCAGCGGCCTTTGGGCAGGGGAAAGTAACTCCAGCACCAGCGGCACGCGCCCCTGGGCGATCGTCGGATTGGTGGCCGCGCCAAACATCTCCTGCATTCTCACCGCCAGCGCGGGCGGGTTATCTTCATGATAACGAATGGCGATCCGGCTTCCCGTCGGCACAGTGTAATGCGCAGGCAATTCACTATCCAGACGTTGCTGCATTACCCAATCAAGTAATCCACGCAGTGCCTGATAAATATCGAGTGATTTCAAGCCGCGTAGCGAATGTACGCCTGTCATATGCGGCAGTAGCCACGTTTCCAGCGTCGCCAACAAACTCTCATCATCAACCGCTGGCCAGTCATATTCCGGCAACCACTTTGCGGCGCATAACAAACGCAAGCGTAGCTGTTCCGCTTCCGCCGTCCAGTTGAGCACGCTTAAACCTTTATCACGAATGCCGTTAAGCATCGCCTGATGCAACTCGTCTTCCGAGGGTTTCGCCAGTGGCTGCACTTTCACCATCAACTGACCGATTTGCAGCCGACGCCAGGCTTTCAGCGTACCTTGCGCGTCATCCCACTCCACGGTGTCCGATTGCTGTACCAGCTGCGGGCAGCGTTGTACTAACTCATCAATATCGACCGGTAGCGCCAGTAAAATCCGCGCATCCGGCGAGGCGCTGCCCTGCAATAATAACGGTGCGATCAACCATTCGTGGCGGCTTAGCGCATCGTCGGCATCGAGCATCGCCCCCATGCCGTTCGCCAGTTGATAGCGTTCATCTTGCCCACGGCGACGAGCAATGCGATCGGCATACGCTCTGGCAAGTAGCGGCGCGATAAGCGAACTGTCTGCCTCACCGCCGCGTACGTTTAAGCGTTTTAACAGTTGCTGACTACGTTGCTGCCAGGCGGGTTGATTGCGCGAAAACGCCACGCCCAGGTCACTATTGCCCATCCGTGGCGGCTCTTCGAGAATGGCGGCAATTTTTGCCGCGGTAGCAGCTTCGTCGTCGCTCTTCGCGCTCACCAGCATTGCCGCTAAACGCGGATCGTTCCCCAGCGCTGCCATTTTTTGCCCTTGCGCACTAAGCCGTTCACCGTCCAGCGCCCCCAGCATCCGTAACAGGCGTTTCGCGGCCAGTAGATTCACCGTTGGCGGTTGATCCAGCCAGCTCATCTGCGCCGGATCGCTGCATCCCCATTGCAGTAATTCCATCAGCAAACAGGAAAGATCGCTTTGTAATATTTCCGGTTCACTTTGCGCCGCGGCGCGTTCTGCTTGTTCTTTGGCGATTAAATGCAGGCAGATACCCGGATCCAGACGCCCGGCACGCCCGGCACGCTGCGTCATCGACGCCTGACTAACGCGTTGAGTAACCAGCCGCGTAAGCCCTGTACGCGGATCAAAACGCGCCACACGTTCCTGAGCACAATCCACCACCAGACGAATACCTTCGATGGTTAAACTGGTTTCAGCAATATTGGTCGCCAGCACCACTTTGCGCATCCCTTGCGGTGCCGGGAGGATCGCTTTTCGCTGATCGTTCAGCGACAACGCGCCATACAGCGGGCAGAGCAACACATCACTGCCGATGCGCGAAGCCAGTTGTTCCTGCACACGCTGAATTTCTCCGACGCCAGGTAAAAATAACAGTAATGATCCGCTTTCCTGACGCAGCATTTCGGCGGTGGCTACCGCAACGGCTTCGTCAAAACGCTGATGCGCGGGCAGTGGTAAATAACGGCGTTCAACCGGAAACGAGCGCCCTTCTGAGATGATGACGGGCGCTTCTGGCAGCATTTGCTGCAAGCGGTCGTTGTCCAGCGTAGCCGACATAATCAGCAGTTTAAGGTCATCACGCAGACCTTGTTGCACATCGAGTAACAGCGCCAACGCCAAATCCGCCTGCAAACTGCGCTCATGAAACTCATCGAGGATCACCAATCCAACACCGCTCAGTTCCGGGTCACGCTGGATCATGCGCGTCAGCACGCCTTCGGTAACCACTTCCAGGCGGGTATTCGGCCCGACGCAGTTTTGCGCACGCATCCGGTAGCCAACGGTATCGCCTGGCTTTTCGTTAAGCAGCTCCGCCAGCCGTTGCGCAACGTTACGCGCCGCCAGACGACGCGGCTCCAGCAGGATAACTTTCCCGTTAATGCCTGGATGCGCCAGCAGTTGCAGCGGCAGCCAGGTTGATTTCCCGGCCCCGGTCGGCGCACTTAATAACACCTGCGATGCACCATCGAGGGCAGCAAGTAACTCAGGTAAGACGGCAGCAACGGGCAACGACGACACAAAACGCTCCAGAGGGTTAACATTCTTCGCGCCACATTGTAGCATCGCGGTAATTCATAACCGAGTGCCTCACATGTCTGAACCGCAACGGCTGTTCTTTGCTATCGACTTACCTGCAGAAATCCGCGAACAGATTATCCACTGGCGCGCCACACAGTTTCCACCTGAGGCGGGACGTCCGGTCGCCGCCGATAATTTGCATCTGACTCTGGCATTTTTAGGCGAAGTGAGCGCAGAGAAAGAGAAGGCGCTTTCTCTTTTAGCCGGACGGATTCGTCAACCTGGTTTCACACTCACGCTTGATGACGCCGGTCAATGGCTGCGTTCGCGTGTGGTGTGGTTAGGGATGCGACAGCCGCCACGCGGCTTAATCCAGCTGGCGAATATGCTTCGTTCACAAGCTGCACGCAGCGGTTGTTTTCAAAGCAATCGACCGTTTCATCCACATATCACCTTATTGCGCGACGCCAGCGAGGCGGTGACAATCCCGCCGCCAGGCTTTAACTGGTCGTATACGGTGACGGAGTTCACCCTTTACGCCTCCTCGTTTGCCCGTGGACGCACACGCTACACGCCGCTAAAACGCTGGGCGCTAACGCAATAACAAGGATTGTTGCAATGGAATTTTCTCCCCCTCTACAGCGCGCGACGCTAATTCAGCGTTACAAACGTTTTTTAGCCGATGTGATCACACCCGATGGTCGCGAATTAACGCTACACTGCCCGAATACGGGTGCGATGACCGGTTGTGCAACGCCTGGCGATACCGTCTGGTATTCAACTTCAGACAACACCAAACGGAAATACCCACACACCTGGGAATTAACTCAAAGCCAGAGCGGCGCATTTATTTGCGTCAATACACTTTGGGCTAACAGGCTGACGAAAGAGGCTATCCTTAATGAATCAATTTCAGAACTGTCAGGCTATAGCTCGCTGAAAAGCGAAGTAAAATACGGCGCAGAACGCAGCCGTATTGACTTTATGTTGCAGGCGGATTCGCGTCCAGACTGCTATATTGAAGTGAAATCGGTTACGTTAGCGGAGAACGAACAGGGATATTTTCCCGATGCGGTCACTGAACGAGGTCAGAAACACCTTCGGGAGTTGATGAGCGTAGCGGCTGAAGGCCAGCGTGCGGTTATCTTTTTCGCCGTGCTGCATTCAGCCATTACACGGTTTTCACCCGCGCGCCACATCGATGAGAAATACGCGCAACTATTGTCAGAAGCTCAACAGAGGGGGGTAGAAATTCTGGCTTACAAAGCGGAACTTTCTGCCGAAGGCATGGCTCTTAAAAAATCACTACCGGTTACATTGTAGTAGAGTAAGTAACTGGTTAATTTACATTCTGGTCGCGTGCGCAAATACGCTTTTCCTCACACAGTTGTCAAGTGTTACGTTTAGATAATTGCTATCCGGAAAAGCATCTGCTATTTATAGCGGCCTCATTTTTCCCCCGAACATGGGGATCGATAGTGCGTGTTAAGGAGAAGCAACATGCAAGAAGGGCAAAACCGTAAAACATCGTCCCTGAGTATTCTCGCCATCGCTGGGGTGGAGCCATATCAGGAGAAGCCGGGCGAAGAGTATATGAATGAAGCCCAGCTGGCGCACTTCCGTCGTATTCTGGAAGCATGGCGTAATCAACTCAGGGATGAAGTCGATCGCACCGTTACACATATGCAGGATGAAGCAGCCAACTTCCCGGACCCGGTAGACCGTGCAGCCCAGGAAGAAGAGTTCAGCCTCGAACTGCGTAACCGCGATCGCGAGCGTAAGCTGATCAAAAAGATCGAGAAGACGCTGAAAAAAGTGGAAGACGAAGATTTCGGCTACTGCGAATCCTGCGGTGTTGAAATTGGTATTCGCCGTCTGGAAGCGCGCCCGACAGCCGATCTGTGCATCGACTGCAAAACGCTGGCTGAAATTCGCGAAAAACAGATGGCTGGCTAATTACAGCCGTTCCATCACGTTTACCACAGGCGGGAAATGCTCCCGCCTTATTTTTTGTTCAAAGAGATGACAGACACACACTATATTGGCCGCTTCGCCCCCTCTCCTTCCGGCGAGCTTCATTTTGGTTCTCTGATTGCCGCGCTTGGCAGCTATTTGCAGGCTCGCGCCCGGCAAGGTCGCTGGCTGGTACGCATAGAAGATATCGACCCGCCTCGTGAAGTTCCCGGTGCCGCAGAGACTATCCTGCGCCAGCTGGAACATTACGGCCTGCACTGGGACGGCGACGTTCTCTGGCAATCGCAACGTCACCACGCCTATCGCGAAGCACTCGCCTGGTTATATGAGCAAGGACTAAGTTATTACTGCACCTGCACGCGTGCGCGTATTCAAAGCATTGGCGGTATTTACGACGGTCATTGCCGGGATTTGCATCATGGACCAGACAACGCGGCTGTGCGAATTCGGCAGTTGCATCCGGTCACGCAGTTTACTGATCAACTACGCGGAATTATTCACGCCGACGAAAAACTGGCGCAAGAAGATTTTATTATTCATCGTCGTGATGGTTTGTTTGCCTATAACCTGGCGGTGGTGGTCGATGATCACTTCCAGGGCGTCACAGAAATTGTTCGTGGGGCAGATTTGATTGAACCGACAGTGCGACAAATCTCGCTGTACCAGCTTTTTGGCTGGAAAGTGCCAGATTACATTCATTTACCGCTGGCGCTTAACACACAAGGCGCTAAACTTTCCAAGCAGAATCATGCGCCTGCGTTGCCGAAAGGCGATCCGCGCCCGGTGTTAATCGCGGCACTTCATTTTCTGGGTCAGCAGGTAGAAACACACTGGCAGGATTTCAGCGTCGAGCAAATCCTTCAGTCAGCCGTCAAAAACTGGACGCTGACTGCCGTGCCTGAGTCGGCAATTGTAAATTCAACATTCTCAAATGCGTCATGCTGAGCTATGATTAGCCGCTATTTTTTTGTCCTGAATGATGTTTGACACTACCGAGGTGTACTATTTTTACCCGAGTCGCTAATTTTTGCCGCAAGGTGCTAAGCCGCGAGGAAAGCGAGGCTGAACAGGCAGTCGCCCGTCCACAGGTGACGGTGATCCCGCGTGAGCAGCATGCTATTTCCCGCAAAGATATCAGTGAAAATGCCCTGAAGGTAATGTACAGGCTCAATAAAGCGGGATACGAAGCCTGGCTGGTTGGCGGCGGCGTGCGCGACCTGTTACTTGGCAAAAAGCCGAAAGATTTTGACGTGACCACCAACGCCACGCCAGAGCAGGTGCGCAAACTGTTCCGTAACTGCCGCCTGGTGGGTCGCCGTTTCCGTCTGGCTCATGTGATGTTTGGCCCGGAGATTATCGAAGTTGCGACCTTCCGTGGACATCACGAAGGTAACGTCAGCGATCGCACGACCTCCCAACGCGGGCAAAACGGTATGTTGCTGCGCGACAACATTTTCGGCTCCATCGAAGAAGACGCCCAGCGCCGCGATTTCACTATCAACAGCCTGTATTACAGCGTGGCAGATTTTACCGTCCGTGATTACGTTGGCGGCATGAAGGATCTGAAAGACGGCGTTATCCGTCTGATTGGTAACCCGGAAACGCGCTACCGTGAAGATCCGGTACGGATGCTTCGCGCGGTTCGTTTTGCCGCCAAATTGGGCATGCGCATCAGCCCGGAAACTGCCGAGCCGATCCCACGCCTGGCAACCTTACTGAACGATATCCCACCGGCACGTCTGTTTGAAGAATCGCTGAAACTGTTGCAAGCGGGCTACGGTTACGAAACTTATAAGCTGCTGTGTGAATATCATCTGTTCCAGCCGCTGTTTCCGACCATTACCCGCTACTTCACGGAAAATGGCGACAGCCCGATGGAGCGGATCATTGAACAGGTGCTGAAGAATACCGATACGCGTATCCATAACGATATGCGCGTGAACCCGGCGTTCCTGTTTGCCGCCATGTTCTGGTACCCATTGCTGGAGACGGCACAGAAGATCGCCCAGGAAAGCGGCCTGACCTATCACGACGCTTTCGCACTGGCGATGAACGACGTGCTGGACGAAGCCTGCCGTTCACTGGCGATCCCGAAACGTCTGACTACGCTAACTCGCGATATCTGGCAGTTGCAGTTGCGTATGTCCCGTCGTCAGGGAAAACGCGCATGGAAACTGCTGGAGCATCCTAAGTTCCGTGCGGCATACGACCTGTTGGCCTTACGAGCCGAAGTTGAGCGTAACGCTGAACTGCAACGTCTGGTGAAATGGTGGGGTGAGTTCCAGGTTTCCGCGCCGCCAGACCAAAAAGGGATGCTTAACGAACTGGATGAAGAACCGTCACCGCGTCGTCGTACTCGTCGTCCACGCAAACGCGCACCGCGTCGTGAGGGTACCGCATGACAGTGGCGTATATTGCCATAGGCAGCAATCTGGCCTCTCCGCTGGAGCAGGTCAATGCTGCTCTGAAAGCATTAGGCGATATTCCAGAAAGCCGCATTCTTGCTGTTTCTTCGTTTTACCGCACCCCACCGCTGGGGCCGCAAGATCAACCCGATTACTTAAATGCAGCCGTCGCGCTGGAAACCACTCTTGCCCCTGAAGAGCTACTCAATCACACACAACGTATCGAATTGCAGCAAGGTCGCGTCCGTAAAGCTGAACGCTGGGGACCGCGCACGCTGGATCTCGACATCATGCTGTTTGGTAATGAAGTAATAAATACCGAACGTCTGACCGTTCCGCACTACGATATGAAAAATCGTGGCTTTATGCTGTGGCCACTGTTTGAAATTGCGCCGGAGTTAGTGTTTCCTGATGGGGAGACGTTGCGTCAAATCTTACATACAAGAGCATTTGAAAAATTAAGCAAATGGTAATTTATTTATATTACGAATATAAATATTTTCTGAAAATCACACCGACTCTCTTTCCTTAATAACGATTTTAGTTTAAAAATTTTTTATAGAAACATAATATAAATTCCCGCTGAGAAATATCAATCCCATCGCCATACCCTAACTAATTGCACTTGTGAACTTAAATTTACTTAATCTTGAATTAAGTAAATTTAATTTGTTCAAAAGCTTCTAAAGTGCACAATAGGCAACCTAATGAACAATGGTTGTAAATTTTGGTAACAAACATCATTGCTCATTAATATCTAACATTTGTTTCTTATATTCGTGTCATGAATAGTTACTCTTCAAACATGTAGTCTGACTAATGGAATTTTATTCAAGGATTTTTATGTCTAAAAAATTAGGTTTTGCCCTGTCTGGTCTTATGCTGGCAATGGTTGCAGGTAATGCTTCTGCTGCACTGGACGGTGGCCAATTAAATATCAGTGGTCTGGTAGTTGATAACACCTGTGAAACCCGTGTTGATGGTGGCAACAAAGATGGCCTGGTGCTTCTGCAAACTGCAACTGTTGCTGAAATCAGTGCTGGCGTACTGAATGACACCGTAGGTGCTAAAGCTAAACCTTTCAGCATCACCGTTGACTGCAGCAATGCAAACCCGAATCCTGGTAGCACCGCAAAAATGACCTTCGGTTCCGTGTTCTTTGGCAACAGCAAAGGGACTCTGAACAACGATATGTCTATTAACACGCCTTCTGACGGCGTAAATATTGCCCTGCACAATATTGATGGTTCCACTATCAAACAGGTTCAAATTAACAACCCAGGCGATATTTACACAAAAACGCTGGACGCTACGACTAAATCTGCAACCTATGATTTTAAAGCATCCTATGTCCGTGCTGAAGCAAGCCAGGCACCAACTGCTGGTTATGTTAAAACCAACACTGCATATACCATTACTTACCAGTAATCCTTCGTTAGATTCATAAACTGAATATCTATGGGAGTAACTTTCTTAATAGTGGAATGTTACTCCCTATTTTAATTAACTCTGTCGGGAATGGTTTATGTTTTTAAACGCTAAACATACTGCAGCTGTATGCTTCGCCACTTGTATGAGCTTAAGCGCATCGGCAATAGCAGATATCGTAATTTCAGGAACTCGCGTAATTTATAAAAGTAATGAAAAAAGCGTTAATGTTCGGCTGGAAAATAAGGGGAATAATCCGTTACTCGTTCAGAGCTGGCTGGATACTGGCGACGATAGTGCTGAACCAGGGAGTATTACTGTCCCATTTACCGCCACCCCTCCTGTTTCGCGAATTGATGCCAAACGTGGTCAAACTATTAAATTGATGTACACGGCTTCCTCACCGCTGCCAAAAGACCGAGAAAGTGTTTTCTGGTTTAACGTACTCGAGGTTCCACCCAAACCTGACGCAGATAAAGTCGCCAACCAGAGTCTTCTGCAATTGGCATTCCGTACGCGTATCAAATTATTTTATCGCCCGGAAGGTTTAAACGGACTGCCATCAGATGCACCCGCAGCACTGAAATGGTCATGGGCAACCTCTGCTGGAAAAACTGCATTGCGCGTCGCAAATCCGACACCGTATCACGTCTCATTCAGTAGTGGTGATTTAGTCGCCAATGGCAAAACCTACCCCCTGGATGTAAAAATGGTAGCCCCGCTGAGTGAAGAAACCTTCGATATAAAAGGCATGAGTGGTAAAGCAAGTTCTGCCAAAGTGCATTTCTTCGCCATAAATGACTTTGGTGGTGCAATTGAAGGCAATGCCAGCCTGTAACTAAATCAGGAATAAACGCAGCAGGAAGCACAACGTGTCCCGAAAAATCATAAAAACGCATAATAACAAACTTACATATATAGCCTCGTTTTGCGCATTGCTATTAAGCCCCTGTGCCATAAGCGCTGAACACGTTGAATATGATAATACCTTTTTGATGGGGCAAGATGCTTTTAACATCGACCTTAGTCGGTATACCGAAGGTAACCCTACCTTGCCCGGCGTGTATGACGTCAGTGTTTATATCAATGATCAACCGGTTATCAACCAAAGCATTTCCTTTATTACCCTCGAAGGTAAGAAGAATGCGCAGGCTTGTATCACCCTGAAGAATTTATTGCAGTTTCACATTAATAAACCAGATATAAATGCCGAGAATTCCATCCTTCTACAGCGCGAAGGCGAACTCGGAGATTGTCTTGATTTAGCAAATATCATTCCTCAGGCCTCGGTTCATTATGACGTCAACGATCAACGACTGGACATCAATGTTCCTCAAGCCTGGGTAATGAAGAATTACCAAAACTATGTTGACTCTTCACTGTGGGAAAACGGTATTAACGCCGCAATGCTAGCCTACAACGTCAACGCATATCACAGCGAAATTCCGGACAGAAAAAACGACAGTGTTTACGCCGCATTTAACGGCGGTATAAATCTGGGGGCATGGCGACTTCGCGCAACCGGCAACTACAACTGGATGACCAATGTAGGCAGTGATTACGATTTTCAGAATCGCTATTTGCAGCGCGACCTGGCCTCTTTGCGTTCACAGTTAATAGTGGGTGAGTCATACACAACTGGGGAAACCTTTGATGCTGTCAGTATTCGCGGTATTCGTTTATACAGCGACAGCCGAATGCTACCGCCTGCGTTAGCTAGTTTTGCGCCTATTATTCATGGTGTCGCTAACACCAACGCAAAAGTCACCATTACCCAGGGCGGGTATAAAATATATGAAACTACTGTACCGCCGGGAGCATTTGTTATTGATGATTTAAGCCCATCAGGCTACGGCAGCGATCTCATTATCACAATCGAAGAATCTGATGGCATAAAACGAACTTTTTCCCAGCCATTTTCTTCGGTAATTCAGATGCAACGCCCTGGTGTTGGAAGATGGGACATCAGTGCTGGTCAGGTATTAAAAGACGATATTCAAAATGAGCCAAATTTGTTCCAGGCCAGCTACTACTATGGTCTGAACAACTATCTTACAGGTTATACCGGTATTCAAATTACCGATAATAACTATACTGCCGGGCTGTTGGGCCTTGGCCTGAATACCGCGTACGGTGCGTTTTCAGTCGATGTAACCCACTCGGATGTGCAAATTCCGGACGATAAAACCTACCGCGGGCAAAGTTATCGCATCTCCTGGAATAAGTTATTTGAAGATACCAGAACCTCGCTCAATATCGCCGCTTACCGTTATTCAACCCAGAATTATCTGGGGCTTAACGATGCACTGACATTGATCGATGAAGTAAAACATCCGGAACAGGACCTGGAACCTAAAAATATGCGTAACTATTCACGCATGAAAAATCAGGTTACGGTTAGTATTAACCAACCCCTCAAGTTTGAAAAGAAAGACTATGGCTCATTCTATCTTGCCGGAAGTTGGTCTGACTATTGGGCGGACGGACAAAATAATACTAACTACTCCATTGGTTATAGTAACAGCGCATCGTGGGGAAGCTACAGCATTAGTGCCCAACGGTCCTGGAGCCAGGACGGCGGTAATGAAGACAGCATCTATCTAAGCTTTAGCATTCCTATCGAAAAGTTACTGGGTTCAGAACATCGCGACTCTGGTTTTCAGAGCATTGATACTCAGTTAAATAGTGATTTCAACGGCAGCAATCAACTCAGTATCAGCAGTAGTGGTTATAGCACCGAAAACCATATCAGTTATAGCGTCAATACAGGCTATTCGATGATGAAATCCAGTGATGATTTGGGCTATATCGGCGGATATGCAAGCTATGAATCTCCCTGGGGAACTCTTTCCAGTTCAGTTTCCGCAAGCAGTGATAATAGCCGTCAAATCTCATTTAATACCGACGGCGGATTTGTTTTACATAGCGGCGGCCTGACCTTCAGTAATGACAGCTTTAGCGACTCAGACACTCTGGCCGTTGTACAAGCGCCAGGAGCTAAAGGGGCGCGTATTAACTATGGTAATAGTACGATAGATCGTTGGGGATATGGTGTTACTAACGCGCTCTCCCCTTATCATGAAAACCGAATTGCACTCGATATTAACGGTCTGGAAAATGACGTTGAATTGAAAAGTACCAGTGCTATTACTGTCCCCCGCCAAGGGTCTGTTGTCTTTGCTGGTTTTGAAACAGTTCAGGGACAATCAGCGATTATGAACATCAAGCGAACTGACGGTAAAAACATTCCGTTTGCCGCAGATATTTATGACGAGAACGGAAATATTATTGGCAATGTAGGGCAAGGTGGTCAGGCCTTTGTTCGAGGTATAGAACAACAAGGTAACATACGTATCAACTGGCTTGACGACGGTAAACCTGTCACTTGCCTTGCTCATTACCAGCAGAGCGCAGCACCAGAAAAAATAGCGCAAACTATTATTCTGAATGGAATTAGTTGTCAGATTCAGTAACAACAGGGAATTTCACATAATGAGAATAACACTGCATAAATTGGCAATACTGACTGGATTATTTTTATCATCCTCTGTACTTGCAACAGACATTAATGTTGATTTTACAGCAACCGTAAAAGCATCAACTTGTAACATTACGTTATCAGGCGACAATGTCACCCCTGATGGGAGTGACACCTACACATTAACTTTCCCAGGAACTATTGGTCTGGACAAAATTGCAAATAAAACGACTCAAGCACAGGCGAATTTTAATCTGGTTGCCAGCGGTTGTACCACAGGCGTCAGCAAAATCAATACCAGGCTCAGTGGGAATGCTTCCGGAACTACTCCCGCATTAATTGTTCCACTCTCTTCTGACACTACATCAACAACTAATTATATTGGTATGGGTATAAAAGCACTTGGTGAAGATGATTCGACATTCTTAATCCCAAACAGTGCGCCGAGTTTTATTCCATGGGAAATTAGTGATACAGACAAAACTCTTGAACTGACCGTTGCACTGCGCGAAACCACGGCTGGCAGTGGTGTTCCTGGCGATTTCCGCGCCCAGGCAACTTTCAATTTCATTTATGAATAACAGGGATGATAATAATGAAATCTAAAACATTATGTTATGGACTGCCCGCTGGTGTTTTTTTTGCGGCATCCCTATTCACCAGCCAATTGTTTGCAGCTACCGATAGCGTTAAGCTGAATGTTAAAGCAACCGTAGAGACGGGAACCTGTACCGCCAGCCTGGTGGATGACAATGATCAGCCTATTTCTGTTATTGCATTTGGGGATGCTTACATTCCTGAAATTGATGCCAAAACAAAAATTAAAATATTTAAGTTACAGTTTAAGGATTGTGCTGGTATTCCTAATAAAAAAGCACTCGTAAAATTAACTAAACGCGCAACTTGTGAAGGAGCAGCCAACGATGGGCCTGGTTTTGCAAACGGCTCCGCCGCTGCTGATAAAGCAAATGCTGTTGCGGTTGAAGTATGGAATACCACGACACCTGGTACAGACGGCAAGACTCAATTTAGCTGCGTAACACCAGTCGCTCAGGAAGTGAATATCTCCACTGCAACAGGAACTACGTCAGTATATCATCCTATGAGTGCACGCCTGGTGGTAGAGAAAAATAAAAGCAAAACCGACATCACTGCCGGTCCGTTTTCCGCACCTGCAACATTTTCTATCACCTATAACTAACAGGCCATTAAAGTCAGGGACCGATTATGCTTTCCTCTCAACTAAAAATTAAGATAAAAACAAGTCTGTTCCTGGCATTATTGTTTGCCACATCCAGTCCTGTATATGCAGGGCTGGATGTGGATATGGTTGCCAATATCAAGAACAGTACATGTAAAAGTGGCCTCAGTAACCTTGGTAATATCGACCTTGGTGTGGTTGGTGTGGATTATTTTTCTGGTAACGTCGCACCTGAAGATGATTATCCGGGTGGGAGAGAGTTCACTATCACTGTGACTGACTGCGCCATCCAGGGTTCTGGAAATGTGTTAAATCAGTTACATATTAACTTTAAACCGCTTAATGGCGTGATGGCGACAGGCTCTCAGCAAATTTTTGCAAATGAAAATGTCGCCGGCGCTCAAAACGTAGGTGTAGTAATATTTTCCACTCAGGACCCGGCTAATATATTTAATGTTCTTACCCCAGCGGGCAGTTCTCGTTCAATTTATCCGGTGATGACTGCTGATTTAAACAATTCATCCTGGAAATTCTATACACGGATGCAAAAAATCAACCCTGTATTAAATGTCATGCCCGGCCAAATCATAAGCCATGTATTAATTGATATTTACTACGAGTAACATACCAAAAACAAATTACTGCGACTATTACAGCAGTGGATGGTGGAGTGAAAATGAAGACATTCTTCAGATATTTTCTTTTTTTAATTCTGTGCTTGAGTTGTTATACCGCGAGTGCTGGCACTGATGATTTCGTAGGATATGTTGTTGGGAATAACTACGGCGTTGGTCCGTCAGATCAAAAATGGAGAGAAACCGGGCCAAATGGAGATGTGACAGTCGTGTTCAGGTATGGTACCAGTACAAATAATTTAGTATTTTATAAACCAACACAACTGGGTCCAACAGGGGTGAAATTACATTGGAGTCAGTTAGATACTGCTTCTGGCGGAGGCTTTCTTTATTGTAACAGAAGCAATAACACCAGTGGCGGGGCAATGCGTATCGAAAATGCAATGGTTGACTCTGGAAAAAGATATGGTAACCATAAACTATTCAATACATCTGTTCCCGGTTTGTATTATACAATATTAATTTCAAATATGTGGTCAGCTTACGGTACTGTAACTAACGTTAGTTCACCAGGAATATATATTGGTGATTCTGCAGAACAATATTTTTCATGGTACAATCCAAGCGAAAGCATATTATACCAAAGTTGTAACAATGCCAACACATCCAGCAAATATTGGGCTGTAGGCGGTATTTATCAAAATCTTACCATCGAATTTTATACAGATACCAACTTTGATCCAACAGTAACTCAACAAGTTTCATTATCGCGCTCATCAAACTATTTATATTCATTTAAAGCTTATGGTGCTGGTATCGGCATTAACGAACACAGCTATTTTCTTCGAGTTGATTTTGACCTACTAAATATTAAATTAAGTAATCCCACTTGTTTTACAGCTATGTTAAGTGGAACATCTGTTACTGGTTCTACGGTAAAAATGGGCGAGTATAGTGAAGCACAAATAAGAAACGGTGCCACACCGGTTCCTTTTGATATTTCACTTCAAAACTGCGTTCGTGTGACTAATATCGAGACAAAATTAGTTTCAACAAAGGTTGGTACTGAAAACAGGCAACTCCTTGGTAACACTCTCACAGGAAATGGCGCAGCAAAAGGCGTTGGGGTATTGATTGAAGGATTAGCAAACAGTAAAAGTGCCCTCATGATACTGAAACCTAATGATTCAACTTCTGTTTATAAAGATAATACGGGCCAGACGCAGAATAACGATTCAGATGCGATTTACCCGGAAGATGACGGTATAACGTATCCACTTCATTTCCAGGCTACATTAAAACAAGACGGGAATATTGCTATTGAACCCGGCGAATTTAAAGCCACCAGCACTTTTCAGGTTACCTACCCCTGATAACACTATCGCACCGCCAGACAACGGCGGTGCGATACGGATAAATCATTGCCCCCACCAATGTGACTGATAAAATGCGAGACAGCACAACATTATTTATCAGGATACGCTATGAAACCAACCACGATTGCTTCATTGCAGAAATGCAAGCAGGACAAAAAACGTTTCGCAACCATCACCGCTTACGACTATAGCTTCGCAAAACTGTTTGCCGAAGAAGGACTTAACGTCATGCTGGTAGGCGATTCACTGGGCATGACGGTTCAGGGGCATGACTCCACGCTACCGGTTACCGTTGCCGATATCGCCTATCACACCGCCGCTGTGCGTCGCGGCGCGCCAAACTGCCTTCTGCTGGCTGACCTGCCATTTATGGCGTATGCCACGCCGGAACAAGCCTTTGAAAACGCCGCAACGGTAATGCGTGCCGGAGCCAACATGGTCAAAATTGAAGGCGGTGAGTGGCTGGTGGAAACCGTACAAATGCTGACCGAACGTGCCGTTCCAGTTTGTGGTCATTTAGGCCTAACCCCACAGTCAGTAAATATTTTCGGTGGCTACAAAGTCCAGGGGCGCGGCGATGAAGCGGGAGATCAACTGCTCAGCGATGCATTGGCATTAGAAGCTGCTGGGGCACAGCTGCTGGTACTGGAGTGCGTGCCGGTTGAGCTGGCAAAACGCATTACCGAAGCACTGGCGATCCCGGTTATCGGTATTGGCGCAGGCAACGTCACTGACGGGCAAATCCTCGTGATGCACGACGCGTTCGGCATTACCGGCGGTCATATTCCTAAATTCGCCAAAAATTTCCTCGCCGAAACGGGCGACATCCGCGCGGCTGTGCGGCAGTATATGGCTGAAGTGGAGTCCGGCGTTTACCCGGGCGAAGAACACAGTTTCCATTAAGGAGTGACGTTGTGTTAATTATCGAAACCCTGCCGCTGCTGCGTCAGCAAATCCGCCGCCTGCGTATGGAAGGTAAGCGCGTGGCGCTGGTGCCCACCATGGGTAACCTGCACGACGGCCATATGAAGCTGGTTGACGAAGCCAAAGCCCGCGCCGATGTGGTCGTCGTCAGTATTTTCGTTAACCCGATGCAGTTTGACCGCCCGGAAGATCTGGCTCGCTACCCACGCACCTTGCAGGAAGACTGCGAGAAGCTAAACAAACGTAAAGTGGATCTGGTTTTCGCTCCCTCGGTAAAAGAGATCTATCCGAACGGTACAGAAACCCACACCTATGTCGATGTTCCAGGCCTTTCCACCATGCTGGAAGGTGCCAGCCGTCCAGGACATTTTCGCGGCGTTTCGACTATTGTCAGCAAGCTTTTCAACCTGGTCCAGCCAGATATCGCTTGCTTCGGTGAAAAAGATTTTCAGCAACTGGCGCTGATCCGCAAAATGGTTGCTGATATGGGCTTTGATATTGAGATTGTCGGCGTACCGATTATGCGCGCCAAAGACGGTCTGGCGCTGAGTTCCCGTAACGGTTATCTGACGGCGGAACAACGCAAAATTGCGCCGGGTCTGTACAAGGTCTTAAGTTCAATTGCCGACAAATTGCAGGCTGGCGAACGGGATCTCGATGAAATTATTGCTATTGCCGGGCAAGAACTGAATGAAAAAGGTTTCCGTTCCGATGATATTCAGATTCGCGATGCCGACACCTTGCTGGAAATCTCTGAAAACAGCAAACGAGCGGTGATCCTGGTAGCCGCCTGGCTTGGCGATGCTCGCCTGATCGACAACAAAATCGTAGAACTGGCGTAATATTTAACTGGCGCTACGGCTGATGGCGCCAGTTATTCATTGCCACGTCATCTGTAAGCAATTATTCATATCGTAGACAACTTAGTTAGAGTTAATTAGCTTATCAATCTCTGCAAGAGATAAAGCTGTCACCTCTGCAACGTCTTCCCGAGACATTCCTTTACTCAGAAGACGCTGGGCCAGTCTTACCTTCTGGAGTCCCTCTTTATATCCCTTCTGAAATCCCTTCTGAAATCCCTTCTCTTCAAACCACTGCGCCAACGTCTGCCAGGTTTCTCTCCGTGTCTTTATTTCCATATGTTCCCTTAATTATCTGGTCAGTTAACAATAACAATTATCTGGCTATAACTGATAATGCAGATAACTTAGCTAATCAGCTTATCAACCTCAGCAAGAGGTAAATTTGCCATCTCTGCAACGTCTTCCCGAGACATCCCTTTACTCAGAAAACGCAGGGCGAATTCCTGTCTTACTTCCTGTCTAACCTCTTGTATTACCTCCTGTCTTACCTCCTGCCTTTCCTCCTGTCTTCCCTTCTCTTCAAACCACTGCGCCAGCGTCATCATAGACTCCCCTCCCGTTTCCCTGTCTCTCAGCACACCATAAAACAAATCCGCTTGTTCAGTATGACCGCGTTGCAGCATATAGTTTTGCATGGCAACTAACTGACTTCCGCTAGTGTACCCTTCGTCTATCAGCGTGACCAGTTGCTCCAGCAATAACATTAAGTCGCGTTGGCGAATATGTTTTTGCAGCAGTTCGAGAATCGCAATCCGCCGATGTTGCATGATTTCGTCATCCGGTGTGATAGTGATATCCACCAGCGGGAAAGGACTGTTATAGACGCGTCGCGCCAGCTCCGGCGAGTAAAACATATCAAACCAGCACATTGAGAGTGGATAAGGCGTGGCCTCGCCCTGATAAAACAAAATCGGCACCACCAGCGGCAGCTTATCGTGATCTGCCTCCAGATGCCGGTGCATGGCAGCAATAGAATAACGCATCATGCGAAAGGCCATTTTTTTGTCCGGCTTGCTTTGGTGTTCAATTACAACATGTAGATAGCCCGTATTACCCTGCATTTGCACGGAATAGAGCACGTCAGTGCTGTGCCCTTTCAGGCTTTCTTCAATAAAACTCCCCGACTCAAGATGCAGCGTGTCGAGGTCACACAGTTCGCGTAGTTCCGCTGGCAAATGGATATCCAGAAAGTCACGAGCCGTTTCCGCATGCATTAAAAATTGTTTAAACACCGCATCATGCGGTGTGGTACTCGGTGCATCCATCTTCCCTGCCTTCTGTGTTGTCTTGCGTGAAGGCAGTATCCAGTCAAGGCGCGCCGTCGTCAGCCGCCTCTTTAGTGTTTACCGAGCAGCGTTCAGATAAATTTCAATTGGTTACAGGCATTACATGGCACGCTTCGGCACGGTTCGCAAACTGCTGATGCAAATGCCGTCAGATGAGTAGACACTAAACAAAAATCGGGCAATACTGCGTGAGAATTTCCTCAAAGCAGGCATCGCCTGCTTCGTTAACGACAGGGTAGAAAGGTAGAAGTTATGATTCGCACGATGCTGCAGGGCAAACTCCACCGCGTGAAAGTGACTCATGCGGACCTGCACTATGAAGGTTCTTGCGCCATTGACCAGGATTTTCTTGACGCAGCTGGTATTCTCGAAAACGAAGCCATTGATATCTGGAATGTGACCAACGGCAAGCGTTTCTCCACCTATGCCATCGCGGCAGAACGCGGTTCGAGAATTATTTCCGTTAACGGTGCGGCGGCCCACTGCGCCAGCGTCGGCGATATTGTCATCATCGCCAGCTTCGTTACCATGCCAGATGAAGAAGCTCGCACCTGGCGACCCAACGTCGCCTATTTTGAAGGCGACAACGAAATGAAACGTACCGCGAAAGCGATTCCGGTACAGGTTGCCTGATTGTTATCCCTGCGGCTGGTTACTCACCAGCCGCGACATCGTCTCCAGCGAATCCGTTCTTAAGATATAAAGTCGTTTTAGTAACAACGGATTATCCCCCGGTTTTACTTTGCCTTTCATGGTCGTCACCGCCAGGTGAAATCCGGCTTCTTTTGCTGCCTTCACGGCTTTGTCATTAAATCCGCCAAATGGATAAGAAAGATACAAAACATGTGGATTAAATTGCGCCAGAGCGCGGCGTGAACGTGCAAAATCAAACAGAATATTGTGCTCACTACGGCTCAGCAATATAGGCCGCCGATAACCATCTATCCGATGCAAAAAATGAGTATGTGACTGGAAATCAAATACATCGCGAATTTCGTTAAGTTCAGAAACGCTCATAAATTGCAGCGATTTTGGGTTCCATTTCTGCGGGTGACGTTTGATGCGCGAGGTAACAATAAACGCCGTCGCCTTCATACCATATTGTTTCAACACAGGATACGCATAGCGGCTCACCGACTTGAGGCCATCATCAAAGGTAATTACCACCGCTCGCGCAGGGAGATTGATCTTATTCTTCACGTAACCTTCCAACTGCGCCATGCTCAGTGTCGCGTATCCCCTGTCGCGCAGCCAGGCCATCTGGTTATTGAAAGCGCGTACCGAGGTGGTCGTCGAAGTATGGCGAAAACGGGTGTTTTCTTCGTCGCGCAAAATATGGTGATAGGTTAGCACCGGCAGGCCATTATCGGGTTGGGCATCCAGCGCGCTGATATAGGCCAGTCGATCGCCAATACGGATCTGATACCAGGTTTGATTTAACCTGTCTTTCAGTTTATGCAAAATCGGGTAGCGCAAATTGTCCGCCAGTACTCCAAATGGCGCACTGCCCACACTCGGTGCGTTATAAACCAGTGTATCTTTCCAGGTTATTAAGTTCTGATTACTCAGCGGCTTGTTGAGGTCACCCAAACCATCTTCAACTTTTTGTCGCCCCTGAACCGGCTCGAGATGGCCTTTATCGATAAACCCTTTACCAAAGCCAAAATTAAATGCGTAATAACTTGCGGCAGTGGGCTCCACGGCAATGATTTGCCCGGCCCGAATATTCCCTACCGTCACCATTTTGTCGCCAATTTGCGCCCAGACCGCGGCATTTTCGATGGTTTGCATATAACGGGCAGGTAATGCGGCACTGACGCTTGCGGTAAACAGCATCAGCAGGAGAATAACAGCTTGTTTGTACATGAAAAAATAACCGAGGGTGAAACAACGCTTTTATTGTAGCAAAAGCGTCATCAGGATCGCGGGTTAATACTCATACAAATTATGTTTGAGGACGAAAGGCGGATTTTTTTGTTGTTGGTGCCAAAGACTACTGACCTCCGGCGCACCCAGTTCGACAATTCGCTCGCGAAACTCAGCGCTGGATAATGTTTCACGGTAGGCCAGCATCTGTTCAACTAACGGTAACGTTACCCCAGAAATCACTTCACAGCGGGAGTGTTTGTGGCTTAATAGCGAAGCCACGCGGTACGGCGGCGCTCCGGCAATATCAGTTAAAAAGATCACCCCATCGCCAGAGTCTGCTTCATGCAGAGCATCGCACATCATACGGCTGAGCATATTAGAACTTAATCCGCGCCAGAAATTCACGGCCCGGCACTGAAGAAGCGCCCCGTGTTTTTTCTCCAGCGCATCCAGTATCTCTTGCGCCCGATCATCGTGACAGGTAATAACCCAACCTAGCATCGCCTTCCTCCTTAGCCGAAAATCAGTCTACCCTGACCATGGTTAATAAAGGGTGATAGTCGTCAAAACTCCTCTCCCCCGAATCCAGAGGAGAGGGAATAGCCTTAGCTACGTAGACCACGCCCACGTTGGATCAGCGACCAGCAAATCAAATAAAACGCCACAATAAAGACCACCAGTACGCCAAAGGTAGTGACCAGCGGCACATCATTGATACCGAGGAAGCCGTAGCGGAAACCACTGATCATATAAACGATCGGGTTCAGGTGCGACAGTCCCTGCCAGAACGGCGGCAGCAAAGTCAGGGAGTAAAAGACCCCGCCCAAATACGTGAGTGGCGTTAACACAAAGGTTGGCACCAGGCTGATGTCATCGAACGTTTTGGCAAACACGCCGTTCAGCAAACCCGCAAGGGAGAATAGCACCGCAGTGAGCACCAGGGTTAAGGCAACGAATACCCACGAATGCACCTGAAACGGCACAAAAAACAGTGAAATTGCCGTCACCAAAATACCAACAAACAAACCACGCGCCACGCCACCACCGACATATCCGGCAATAATGACATGAGTCGGAACCGGCGCTACCAGCAGCTCTTCAATATTACGCTGGAACTTGGCACCAAAAAATGATGACGCGACGTTGGCGTAGGCGTTGGTGATCACCGACATCATGATCAGCCCCGGTACGATGAACTGCATGTAGCTGAAGCCATGCATATCGCCAATACGCGAACCAATCAGGTTACCGAAGATAATAAAGTAAAGGGTCATGGTGATGACTGGCGGCACCAGCGTCTGCACCCAGATACGCATAAAGCGATGGATCTCTTTCGCCCAGATGCTTTTTAGCGCCACCCAGTAAAGATGCATCATGCGCGATCTCCTTGTTTTTCATTAACCAGTGAAACAAACAGCTCTTCCAGACGGTTAGCTTTGTTACGCATACTTAATACCTGAATGCCCTGCTCACTTAACTGCGTGAATACGCTGTTTATCCCCTGCTCACGCAACACTTCAACTTCCAGCGTCGCGGTATCGACCAGTCGATACTGATAGCCATCGAGCTTCGGTAACGGACTTTTCGGCGCGAGATCGAGAATAAAGGTTTCTGATTTCAGCTTCGCCAGCAGCGCCTTCATCGAAGTATTTTCCACCAACTCACCGTGTTGAATAATGCCGATATTGCGGCACAGCATTTCTGCTTCTTCCAGGTAGTGTGTGGTGAGAATGATGGTGGTGCCTTTGTCGTTTAAATCCTTCAAAAAGCCCCACATTGAGCGGCGAAGTTCAATATCCACGCCTGCGGTCGGTTCGTCGAGAATCAGTAGTTTAGGTTCATGCATTAACGCACGGGCAATCATTAAACGGCGCTTCATCCCGCCAGATAACATACGCGCACGTTCGTTGCGTTTTCCCCATAGATCGAGTTGTTTAAGATACTTTTCGCTGCGAATGTACGCTTCTTTGCGCTCCACACCGTAGTACCCTGCCTGATTCACCACAATTTGCTGCACGGTTTCAAACGGGTTGAAGTTAAATTCCTGTGGCACCAGACCCAACTGACGTTTAGCGTTTACGACATCTTTCTCGAGATCGTAACCAAATACGCTGACCCGCCCGGAGGTTTTATTTACCAGAGAGCTGATAATACCGATAGTGGTCGATTTTCCGGCCCCGTTCGGCCCGAGAAGCGCATAAAAATCACCCGCTTCGACCTGCAAATCGATTCCACGAAGCGCCTGAACGCCGCCTGGATAGGTTTTTTTAAGCTGTTGAAGTTCCAGTGCAATGGTCATAAATTTTTACTTACCTTACGTTCTTACACTTTATCTGTGGTTTAAATCGTCCCGGAGTTGCCCTATATTAGCCAAACGTAATTATTTGGTTACAGGTCGTTAACCTCCATGAAAGACATAGATACACTCATCAGCAACAATGCACTATGGTCAAAAATGCTGGTGGAAGAGGATCCCGGGTTTTTTGAGAAACTGGCACAAGCGCAAAAACCGCGCTTTCTATGGATTGGATGTTCCGACAGTCGCGTTCCTGCAGAACGTTTAACCGGTCTTGAGCCGGGCGAACTCTTTGTTCACCGTAATGTTGCTAACCTGGTCATTCACACCGACCTGAACTGCCTTTCCGTGGTTCAGTATGCAGTGGATGTACTCGAAGTTGAACACATTATTATCTGTGGCCACTACGGTTGCGGCGGCGTACAAGCCGCAGTTGAAAACCCGGAACTGGGGCTTATCAACAACTGGCTGCTGCATATCCGCGATATCTGGTTCAAACATAGCTCATTGCTCGGCGAAATGCCGCAAGAGCGCCGTCTGGATACCTTGTGTGAACTGAACGTCATGGAACAGGTGTATAACCTGGGCCACTCCACTATTATGCAATCAGCGTGGAAACGCGGGCAGAAAGTCACCATTCACGGCTGGGCCTACGGCATTCACGACGGCTTGCTGCGTGATCTGGATGTCACAGCGACTAACCGCGAAACCCTTGAGCAACGTTACCGTCACGGGATCTCCAACCTCAAGCTGAAACACGCCAACCACAAATAAAAATGCCATGCCGGATGCAACACATCCGGCAACTTCACACTTACTCGTCCAGCAGAATCACTTTGCCGATATACGGCAGATGACGGTAACGCTGTGCGTAATCAATGCCGTAACCCACCACAAACTCATCCGGGATCGAGAAACCGATAAATTCTACCGGGACGTTCACTTCACGACGGGACGGTTTATCCAGCAGCGTACAAATCGCCAGCGACTTCGGTTCGCGCAGGCTTAAGATCTCACGCACTTTCCACAGTGTATTACCCGAATCGATGATATCTTCAACAATCAGCACGTCCTTGCCACGGATATCTTCATCCAGATCTTTGAGGATTTTCACATCACGGGTGGTGGACATGCCGCTACCGTAGCTGGAGGCGGTCATAAAATCGACTTCATGAGATACCTGAACTTCACGGCACAGGTCCGCCATAAACATAAATGAGCCACGCAGCAGACCCACCAGCACCATATCGCTGCCGCTGTCTTTGTAACGCTCAGTAATCTGACGACCCAGTTCGGCGATACGCGCTTTAATCTCCGCTTCGGGGATCATTACTTCTACAGTATGTTTCATATCTCTAACCATATGATTTAAAAACAAATCACTTCGCACGGGCAGGTTTTGGCACCGCAACAAAGCGCAAGACACGCAGTATACCAGTAAAACTATTCATTCGCGGAATCTGTTAATAAAGCTCGAATTGTGATGACGATCACACATGTTAAAACCTATAATTAATTGCTACTAAAATATTAATGAATTGAAATGGTGTCTCTTTATGGCAATTAACAATACAGGCTCGCGACGATTACTCGTCACGCTAACAGCCCTTTTTGCAGCGCTTTGCGGGCTGTATCTACTCATTGGCGGAGGCTGGCTGGTCGCGATTGGCGGCTCCTGGTACTACCCTATCGCTGGCCTTGTGATGCTCGGCGTCGCCTGGATGCTGTGGCGCAGTAAACGCGCCGCGCTTTGGCTGTACGCCGCCCTGCTGCTCGGCACCATGATTTGGGGCGTCTGGGAAGTTGGTTTCGACTTCTGGGCGCTGACTCCGCGCAGCGACATTCTGGTCTTCTTCGGCATCTGGCTGATCCTGCCGTTTGTCTGGCGTCGCCTGGTCATTCCTGCCAGCGGCGCAGTTGCCGCACTGGTGGTGGCATTGCTGATTAGTGGCGGAATCCTCACCTGGGCGGGATTTAACGATCCGCAGGAAATCAACGGCACCTTAAGCGCCGATGCCACACCTGCCGAAGCTATCTCACCGGTTGCCGATCAGGACTGGCCTGCGTATGGTCGCAATCAGGAAGGTCAACGCTTTTCACCACTGAAGCAAATTAACGCCGATAACGTTCACAACCTGAAAGAAGCCTGGGTGTTCCGTACAGGCGATGTGAAACAGCCGAACGATCCGGGCGAAATCACCAATGAAGTGACGCCGATTAAAGTGGGCGATACGCTTTACTTATGTACCGCTCACCAGCGCCTGTTTGCGCTCGATGCCGCCAGCGGCAAAGAGAAATGGCATTACGATCCTGAACTGAAAACCAACGAGTCCTTCCAGCACGTAACCTGTCGTGGCGTCTCTTATCATGAAGCCAAAGCAGAAACGGCCTCGCCAGAAGTGATGGCGGATTGCCCGCGTCGTATCATTCTTCCGGTCAATGATGGTCGCCTGATTGCGATTAACGCTGAAAACGGCAAGCTGTGCGAAACCTTCGCTAATAAAGGCGTGCTCAATCTGCAAAGCAATATGCCGGACACCAAACCGGGTCTGTATGAGCCGACTTCGCCGCCAATTATCACCGATAAAACCATCGTGATGGCCGGTTCAGTCACCGATAACTTCTCAACCCGCGAAACGTCTGGCGTGATCCGTGGTTTTGATGTCAACACCGGGGAGCTGCTGTGGGCTTTTGATCCGGGCGCGAAAGATCCGAACGCAATCCCGTCTGACGAACACACCTTTACCTTTAACTCACCAAACTCGTGGGCACCAGCGGCCTATGACGCGAAGCTGGATCTGGTGTATCTGCCGATGGGCGTGACCACGCCGGATATCTGGGGCGGTAACCGTACACCGGAACAGGAACGTTATGCCAGCTCGATTCTGGCGCTGAATGCCACTACCGGGAAACTGGCGTGGAGCTACCAGACCGTTCACCACGACCTGTGGGATATGGATCTTCCGGCACAGCCGACGCTGGCGGACATCACCGTTAATGGTCAGAAAGTGCCAGTCATTTATGCTCCGGCGAAAACCGGCAACATTTTTGTGCTCGATCGTCGTAATGGCGAACTGGTGGTTCCGGCACCGGAAAAACCGGTTCCCCAAGGTGCTGCCAAAGGCGATTACGTAACCCCAACTCAACCGTTTTCTGAACTGAGCTTCCGTCCGACGAAAGATTTGAGCGGTGCGGATATGTGGGGAGCCACCATGTTTGACCAGCTGGTGTGCCGCGTGATGTTCCACCAGATGCGCTATGAAGGCATTTTCACCCCGCCATCTGAACAGGGTACGCTGGTCTTCCCGGGTAACCTGGGGATGTTCGAATGGGGCGGGATTTCCGTTGATCCGAATCGTGAAGTGGCGATTGCCAACCCAATGGCACTGCCGTTTGTTTCGAAACTGATCCCACGCGGTCCTGGTAACCCGATGGAACAGCCGAAAGATGCCAAAGGCACGGGTACGGAATCCGGCATTCAGCCACAGTACGGTGTACCGTATGGTGTCACGCTCAACCCGTTCCTCTCACCGTTTGGTCTGCCATGTAAACAGCCAGCATGGGGCTATATCTCGGCATTGGATCTGAAAACCAATGAAGTGGTGTGGAAGAAACGTATTGGTACGCCGCAGGACAGTATGCCATTCCCGATGCCTGTACCGGTGCCGTTCAATATGGGTATGCCGATGCTGGGCGGGCCAATCTCCACAGCGGGTAACGTACTGTTTATCGCCGCTACGGCAGATAACTACCTGCGCGCTTACAACATGAGCAACGGTGAAAAACTGTGGCAGGGCCGTTTACCAGCGGGTGGTCAGGCTACGCCAATGACCTATGAAGTGAATGGCAAGCAGTATGTGGTGATCTCCGCAGGCGGTCACGGTTCATTTGGTACGAAGATGGGCGACTATATTGTGGCTTATGCGCTGCCGGATGATGTGAAGTAACCATAATGCCCGGAGAGATCCGGGCATATTTCCGAATACGGTCTTTTTATACCGTAAACCCTAACATCATCCCCGTATCTTCATGCTCCAGCAGATGGCAGTGCGCCATATAAGCATGTTCTTTCGGTGCATCGTGATTAAACTTCACCAGCACTTCGCTGACATTACCTTCTACCTTAACGGTATCTTTCCAGCCTGCGCGATGAGTCGCTGGCGGTTTGCCATTTTCTGACAAGATACGGAACTGCGTACCGTGGATATGGAACGGATGCAGCATCATGTCGCCCACGCCAGAGATAACCCAACGTTCGTATTGCCCTTTCGCCGCCGCAAACATCGGCTTGTTCATATCAAACGCCTGACCGTTGATTTTATTGGCATGGTGGAAATCGAACTTCCCGCCGTGGTTCATATGATTCATATTGCCGTGCCCCATATGGCCCATCATCTGGCTGTGATCCATCCCGGCCATCGCCTGATCGCCATATTTCTCCATCAGCATCTGCATCCCCATCATATCGAGCATTGGGTCCATAGAAAGTTGCAGCTTGCGTACCGTCAGCCCTTCCAGCGAAGGTAACGCAGGCAGGCTACTTAATGTGTCTGGCAAAGCACCAGAGGCACTAATGGCAATCGGCTGAATCCGCATTACCGGATGCGGCTTGTCAAACGGCGCAATCGCCATCCCCATCTGGCTGACCGGCAGCGTCACCAGGTCAAAGGGTTTGTTGTCGTTAACTTCCACCAGCACTTCAAAACGCTCGCCCATCAGCACTGGCAGCTCGTTCACCTTCACCGGTTCAGGTAGCAGACCACCGTCGCTGGCAATCACATACAGCGGGCGATTGTCGCTGGTGGCGAAATTAAGCGAGCGGGCATTACAGCCATTGAGCAAACGCAGGCGAAGCCAGCCACGCGGGGCAGCGTGTTGCGGGTAGATAGCGCCGTTGGTCAGCAACGTATCACCAAACCAGCCCACGGCGGCGGTCATCACATCCAGTTGATAATCAATCTGCCCGTCAGCGTTAAATTTTTTATCCTGAACAATCACCGGGACATCATCAATACCCCACTGTTTTGGCAGCATTAATTTCAGGATCTCGTCATCTTCAATTACCACCAGCCCAGCCAGCCCCATCGCCACCTGTCGCCCGGTCTTGCCATGTTGATGTGGATGGAACCAGCAGGTAGCGGCAGGTTGATCAACGTTCAACGTCACCGAGCGCTTGCCACCTGGCGGAATAATTCCCTGCGGGCCGCCGTCGACTTCACCCGGTACTTCCAGCCCGTGCCAGTGCAGCGTCGTCTCTTCCGTCAGTTGGTTGTAGATATCAACCGTTACCGCTTTGCCGCGCTGTAATTTCACCGCCGGCCCCAGCAGATTGCCGTTATAGCCCCAGGTAGTTGCGGTTTTCCCGCCAAAGGTGGACTGACCTGCGCCAATAGTTAACTGAATGCGATTACGGGCATCGGTCGTGAGCAAATCAGGGATCGGTAACGTTGGGCGTTCTGCCGCAAATACTGCGCGGCTCCACAGCGGCAAAGCCGAAGCCACACCCAGCGCGACGGAATATTTTAAGAAATCACGACGTTGCATAGTTATTTCCTTATTCTTAAGCAGGCGAAACAAAATCAAACGTTGAGCATAGTCCTTCCCCTTACGGGAAGGTCAAGCCGCAGACACAATTTAATCGACAATAATGGTCGTCGCCTCGCTCGCAGTGTGCTAACGTTTATCTTCTTTAAGCCCCTGGTAGAAGCAATGAAGACGTTTTTCAGAACAGTGTTATTCGGCAGCCTGATGGCCGTTTGCGCAAACAGTTACGCGCTCAGCGAGTCTGAAGCCGAAGATATGGCCGATTTAACGGCAGTTTTTGTCTTTCTGAAGAACGATTGTGGTTACCAGAACTTACCTAACGGGCAAATTCGTCGCGCACTGGTCTTTTTCGCCCAGCAAAACCAGTGGGATCTCAGTAATTACGACACCTTCGACATGAAAGCCCTCGGTGAAGACAGCTACCGCGATCTCAGCGGCATTGGCATTCCCGTCGCTAAAAAATGCAAAGCCCTGGCCCGCGATTCCTTAAGCCTGCTTGCCTACGTCAAATAATCCCTGATACCTTTTTGTAGAAATATTGACCGTGCATCCGCGGTCAATGTTAGCTATTATGTTGCGCCCTTTTTTTACGGGTGTTAACAAAGGAGGTATCAACCCATGGCCGAAAAAAAACAGTGGCATGAAACGCTACACGACCAGTTTGGGCAGTACTTTGCGGTAGATAACGTTCTGTATCATGAAAAGACCGATCACCAGGATCTGATCATTTTTGAGAACGCTGCATTTGGTCGCGTAATGGCGCTGGATGGCGTAGTACAAACCACCGAGCGCGACGAGTTTATCTATCATGAGATGATGACCCATGTTCCGCTACTGGCCCACGGTCACGCGAAACATGTGCTGATTATCGGCGGCGGCGACGGTGCCATGCTGCGTGAAGTAACCCGACATAAAAACGTTGAGTCAATCACGATGGTGGAAATCGATGCGGGTGTCGTATCGTTCTGCCGTCAGTATCTGCCCAACCATAACGCCGGTAGCTACGACGATCCGCGCTTTAAACTGGTGATCGACGATGGCGTCAATTTCGTGAATCAAACCAGCCAGACCTTTGATGTCATTATCTCCGACTGCACCGATCCTATCGGTCCCGGCGAAAGTCTGTTCACCTCAGCATTTTATGAAGGCTGCAAACGTTGCCTGAATCCAGGCGGTATTTTCGTCGCACAAAACGGCGTCTGCTTTTTACAGCAGGAAGAAGCCATCGACAGCCATCGCAAACTCAGCCATTACTTCAGCGACGTTGGCTTTTATCAGGCGGCGATCCCGACCTATTACGGCGGCATCATGACCTTTGCATGGGCGACAGATAACGATGCCTTACGCCATCTCTCAACCGAAATTATTCAGGCGCGTTTTCTCGCTTCTGGCCTGAAATGCCGTTATTACAATCCGGCAATCCATACGGCAGCTTTTGCCTTACCTCAGTATCTGCAAGACGCACTGGCTTCACAGCCGTCCTAAGGAGAAGATAAGAAATTGAAAAAACTGAAACTGCATGGCTTTAATAATCTGACCAAAAGTCTGAGTTTTTGTATTTACGATATCTGCTACGCCAAAACTGCCGAAGAACGCGACGGTTATATTGCTTATATCGATGAACTCTATAATGCCAACCGTCTGACCGAAATCCTGTCAGAAACCTGTTCCATTATCGGGGCCAATATTCTTAACATCGCCCGCCAGGATTACGAACCACAGGGTGCCAGCGTCACTATTCTGGTGAGTGAAGAACCGGTTGACCCGAAACTTATCGACAAAACAGAACACCCCGGCCCACTGCCAGAAACGGTCGTTGCCCATCTCGATAAAAGTCATATTTGCGTACATACCTACCCGGAAAGTCATCCTGAAGGCGGTTTATGTACCTTCCGCGCCGATATTGAAGTCTCCACCTGCGGCGTGATTTCCCCGCTGAAGGCGCTGAATTACCTGATCCACCAGCTTGAGTCCGATATCGTAACCATTGATTATCGCGTGCGCGGTTTTACCCGCGACATTAACGGTATGAAGCACTTTATCGACCATGAGATTAATTCGATTCAGAACTTTATGTCTGACGATATGAAGGCGCTGTATGACATGGTGGATGTGAACGTCTATCAGGAGAATATCTTCCATACCAAGATGTTGCTTAAAGAGTTCGACCTTAAGCACTACATGTTCCACACCAAACCGGAAGATTTAACCGACAGCGAGCGCCAGGAAATTACCGCTGCGCTGTGGAAAGAAATGCGCGAGATTTATTACGGGCGCAATATGCCCGCTGTTTAACGTCTCAGGCGGAGCACGGAGGCTCCGCCTGATTTACTTACTTCTGCTGGACGAAATTACGGTAAGCCGCCACCACCTGAAGAAAATCCTCAACGCCGCATAGCGACAAGCTCTCTTCATCGTAGTAGTTCATCCCCTCTTCCATTTCATCGCCAGCGAATTCCAGTTGATTGGCGCGAACCATCACTTCTTCGCCGTCCATCCACAGGGTGTATTCATGCCCTGCCCGCTGCCAGGAACGTTCGCTGCCTTTGAGCGTGCGCGCTGCGTCTTCCACTTCATCAAGCAAGGCCAGGTTTTCTTTCACCTCTTCATTAAACCAGTGCCCGATGACTTCATGCCCCATGGACATGCGCACCTTTACCACTCCGGTTACATCACGCAGAAATTCGTAATCCATAGTGTGTTCCTCTGCTCCCGGCAATGCGCCGAAATCGCATTGCGCCATTGATGTAATTATCGCAGCCTTACCGGAGAAAAACAGCGGAACGGCGATGGTTTAGAAATAAAAAATGCCCGGGAATCTCATTCACCGGGCATTGTGTCGTTTATGCGCAGCGCGTGCGCTTACTTATTAAACCGCAGTCTGGAAAATCACCCCATCGGCTTTTTCGGTGTACTGAGAAAGCTGGTTGAAGTTCAGATAACGGTAAGTATCAACGGCGGTTTTATCTACTTGCGCCACGTAGGTCTGGTACTCTTCCGGCGTCGGCAGTTTGCCAATCAGCGCCGCAACAGCAGCCAGTTCAGCAGAAGCCAGGAAGACATTCGCGCCAGTACCTAAACGGTTCGGGAAGTTACGGGTAGAGGTGGAAACCACCGTCGCACCGTCTGCTACACGCGCCTGGTTACCCATACACAGGGAACAGCCAGGGATCTCGATACGAGCACCACTCTTACCGAAGACGCTGTAGTAGCCTTCTTCGGTCAGTTGCGCGGCGTCCATACGCGTTGGCGGTGCCACCCACAGGCGGGTCGGCAGTTGACCTTTGTGCGCATCCAGCAGTTTACCAGCAGCACGGAAGTGACCGATGTTAGTCATGCAAGATCCGATAAATACTTCGTCGATCTTCTCGCCCTGTACCGCAGACAGCGGACGTGCGTCGTCCGGGTCATTCGGTGCACAGAGGATTGGCTCTTTGATATCCGCCAGATCGATGTCGATCACTGCCGCGTATTCCGCATCTGCATCGGCTTCCAGCAGCTCAGGATTCGCCAGCCATTTTTCCATGCCCTGAATACGGCGTTCCAGGGTACGACGATCGCCGTAACCTTCCGCGATCATCCACTTCAGCAGGACGATGTTAGAGTTCAGGTATTCGATGATCGGTTCTTTGTTCAGCTTGATAGTACAACCAGCGGCAGAACGCTCAGCGGACGCATCGGTCAGCTCAAAGGCCTGCTCAACTTTCAGATCCGGCAGACCTTCAATTTCCAGAATGCGACCAGAGAAGATGTTTTTCTTGCCTTTCTTCTCAACGGTCAGCAGACCTTGTTTGATTGCATACAGCGGAATGGCGTGAACCAGGTCGCGCAGGGTGATGCCCGGCTGCATTTTGCCTTTGAAGCGCACCAGAACGGATTCCGGCATATCCAGCGGCATTACGCCTGTTGCGGCTGCAAATGCCACCAGACCAGAACCCGCCGGGAAAGAGATACCGATCGGGAAACGGGTATGGGAATCACCACCGGTACCGACGGTATCCGGCAGCAGCATACGGTTCAGCCAGGAGTGGATTACGCCGTCACCCGGACGCAGCGACACACCGCCACGGTTCATAATGAAGTCCGGCAGCGTGTGGTGCGTATTCACGTCAACTGGCTTCGGATACGCCGCGGTGTGGCAGAAAGACTGCATCACCAGGTCAGCCGAGAAGCCCAGGCACGCCAGGTCTTTCAGTTCATCACGGGTCATCGGGCCAGTGGTGTCCTGAGAACCAACAGAAGTCATTTTCGGTTCGCAGTACGCGCCCGGACGAATGCCTTTCACACCGCAGGCACGACCGACCATTTTCTGCGCCAGCGAGAAGCCGCGATCGCTCTCAGCGACATCTTTCGCCTGACGGAACACATCGCTGTGCGGCAGACCAAGTGCTTCACGCGCTTTGGTGGTCAGGCCACGCCCGATAATCAGCGGAATACGACCACCGGCACGCACTTCATCAATCAGCACGTCGGTTTTCAGTTCGAAGGTCGCCAGCAGTTCGCCGGTTTCGTGGTTACGCACTTCACCTTTGTACGGGTAAACGTCAATTACGTCACCCATGTTCAGGTTAGAGACGTCCACTTCAATTGGCAGTGCACCCGCATCTTCCATCGTGTTAAAGAAGATGGGTGCAATTTTACCGCCGAGGCACAAACCACCGCCGCGTTTGTTCGGCACATGTGGAATATCATCGCCCATAAACCACAGAACGGAGTTCGTGGCGGATTTACGCGATGAACCCGTACCCACAACGTCACCGACGTACGCCAGCGGGAAACCTTTCTGTTGCAGAGCTTCAATCTGTTTGATCGGACCAACAACACCAGGCTGATCTGGCTCAATACCTTCACGGGCGTTTTTCAGCATCGCCAGCGCGTGCAGTGGGATATCCGGGCGTGACCACGCATCCGGTGCCGGAGAAAGGTCATCGGTGTTGGTTTCGCCTGTGACTTTGAAGACGGTAACGGTCAGTTTTTCAGCCAGTGCCGGGCGATTCAGGAACCATTCGGCATCTGCCCAGGACTGCATTACCTGCTTCGCATATTCGTTACCTGCTTTGGCTTTCTCTTCTACGTCATAGAAGTTATCGAACATCAGCAGCGTGTGAGAAAGTGCTTTGGCAGCGATCGGTGCCAGTTTGGCATCATCCAGCGCATCGATCAGCGGATGAATGTTGTAACCACCCTGCATGGTGCCCAGCAGTTCGATGGCTTTTTCCGGAGTCAGCAGTGGGGATTTGGCTTCGCCTTTCGCGACAGCAGCCAGGAAGCCTGCTTTGACATAGGCGGCTTCATCGACGCCAGGGGGAACACGGTTGGTTAACAGATCTAACAGGAATTCTTCTTCGCCCGCGGGCGGGTTTTTCAGCAGCTCTACAAGTGCGGCCATTTGGTTTGCATCCAGGGGTTTGGGCGCAATCCCCTCAGCGGCACGCTCAGCTACGTGCTTACGGTATTCTTCTAGCACGACGGTTCTCCTCGCTCTCATTGTCATAGTGCGGCAGGCGATTCTCTTCACGCTCCTGTGAGACAGCAGTTTGTAGGGTAAATGCCCAGTACCGCAACGGGCAGAATAGCAGGATTTTGACGATGTGTTAATCTGTTTACAAAAAAGCAACATAAAAAAGTGGCTGAATCGTTAAGGATAGTCTAGAGAATGTTTCCCTCCGTAAAAACTTCGTTAATTCGCATGGTGATAATCACCTTTCTCAACGAATCCCAAGATTAGTCAAAATTTAAACTACGGCCTCTTTATACTCGGATTCACAGCACCTGCGGGTGGCAGTTCGCCGACCATTGCGATTTCCTTGAGATCCGAATTATGAAAATGACTTTGCCGTTTAAACCCCATGTGCTGGCGCTAATTTGCAGTGCCGGGCTTTGTGCCGCCTCTGCCGGGCTATATATAAAAAGCCGCACAGTGGAAGCGCCTGTGGAATCGCAATCGACACAACAGACTGCGCCTGACATCTCCGCAGTTACGCTTCCTGCAACGGTTTCCGCGCCTCCCGTAACGCCTGCCGTCGTCAAATCTACATTCAGCACTGCACAAATAGATCAATGGGTTGCGCCTGTCGCGCTGTACCCCGACTCTCTGCTTTCACAAGTGTTAATGGCATCAACCTATCCGGCAAACGTTGCGCAAGCAGTGCAATGGTCGCACGATAATCCACTTAAACAAGGCGATGCTGCTATTCAGGCGGTATCTGACCAGCCCTGGGACGCCAGCGTCAAATCACTGGTGGCCTTTCCACAGTTGATGGCATTGATGGGCGAAAACCCGCAATGGGTGCAAAACCTGGGCGATGCTTTTCTGGCGCAGCCGCAGGACGTGATGGACTCGGTACAACGATTGCGGCAACTGGCGCAACAAACCGGTTCGCTAAAGTCATCAACTGAACAAAAGATCATCACGACAACGAAAAAAGTCGTACCGGTAAATCAGCCCGCCAACGCCCCTGTTACACAATCAAATACCGTTTCTACGTCCAGCCCCGTCGTCGCAGAACCTGCACCGACCGTAATAACCATTGAGCCAGCCAATCCGGATGTGGTTTATATTCCGAACTACAACCCAAACGTGGTTTACGGCAGTTGGGCCAATACCGCTTATCCGCCAGTTTATCTGCCGCCGCCAGCCGGAGAACCGTTTGTTGACAGCTTTGTGCGCGGATTCGGCTATAGCATGGGCGTTGCTACCACATACGCACTATTCAGCAGCATCGACTGGGACGACGACGATCATGACCATCATCATCATGACGATGATGATTATCATCACCACGATGGCGGTCATCGTGACGGTAATGACTGGCAACACAACGGCGACAACATCAATATCGACGTCAACAATTTCAACCGTATCACTGGTGAGCATCTTACTGATAAGAATATGGCATGGCGGCACAATCCAAACTACCGTGATGGTGTGCCCTATCATGATCAGGATATGGCAAAGCGGTTTCACCAAACCGATGTCAACGGCGGCATGAGCGCCACGCAGTTACCTGCTCTATCGCGCGACAGTCAGCGTCAGGCAGCAGCAAGTCAGTTTCAGCAACGAACACACACTGCGCCAGTCATTACGCGAGATACTCAACGTCAGGCTGCGGCACAGCGATTTAATGAAGCGGAACATTATGGGAGCTATGACGACTTCCGCGAGTTCAGCCGTCGCCAACCACTGACCCAGCAACAAAAGGACGCTGCTCGTCAGCGTTATCAGTCGGCCTCGCCTGAGCAGCGCCAGGCAGTCCGCGAGAAAATGCAGACTAACCCGCAGAACCAGCAGCGAAGAGAGGTAGCGCGTGAGCGTATTCAGTCTGCAACTCCCGAACAGCGCCAGGTGTTTAAGGAAAAAGTACAGCAGCGCCCACTGAACCAACAGCAACGTGATAACGCCCGCCAGCGTATACAATCGGCATCACCTGAACAACGTCAGGTTTTTCGGGAGAAAGTTCAGGAGAGCCGCCCACAACGTCTAAACGACAGTAACCATACTGTCAGGCTGAATAACGAGCAACGGTCAGCAGTACGCGAACGTCTCTCTGAGCGCGGAGCAAGGCGACTGGAAAGGTAAATTACAGACGTAAAAAAAGCGGCGTGGCTAGCCGCTTTTTTAATTGCCGGATGTTCCGGCAAACGAAAAATTACTTCTTCTTCGCTTTCGGGTTCGGCAGGTCGGTAATGCTACCTTCGAACACTTCTGCCGCCAGGCCCACAGACTCGTGCAGAGTCGGGTGCGCGTGGATGGTCAGTGCGATGTCTTCAGCATCACAACCCATTTCGATTGCCAGACCGATTTCACCCAGCAGCTCGCCGCCGTTAGTACCGACAATCGCACCACCGATCACACGGTGAGATTCTTTGTCGAAAATCAGCTTGGTCATACCATCTGCGCAGTCAGAAGCGATAGCTCGACCAGAAGCAGCCCACGGGAAGGTGGCGGTTTCGTAGCTGATGCCTTTCTCTTTCGCTTCTTTCTCAGTCAGACCCACCCATGCAACTTCTGGTTCGGTATAGGCGATAGACGGGATAACTTTCGGATCGAAGTAGTGTTTCTTACCGGCAATAACTTCAGCGGCAACATGACCTTCGTGAACACCTTTGTGTGCCAGCATCGGCTGACCGACGATATCGCCGATAGCAAAGATGTGCGGTACGTTGGTACGCAGCTGTTTGTCAACGCGGATGAAACCACGGTCGTCCACTTCCACGCCAGCTTTGCCTGCGTCGAGGTTTTTACCGTTCGGCACACGACCAATCGCTACCAGCACGGCGTCGTAACGCTGCGGTTCAGCGGGTGCTTTTTTGCCTTCCATCGTCACATAAATACCGTCTTCTTTCGCTTCAACGGCGGTAACTTTGGTTTCCAGCATCAGGTTGAATTTCTTGCTGATACGCTTGGTGAAGACTTTAACGATGTCTTTATCAGCTGCCGGGATGACCTGGTCGAACATTTCAACCACGTCAATCTGTGAACCCAGCGCGTGGTATACGGTGCCCATTTCCAGACCGATGATACCGCCACCCATTACCAGCAGGCGTTCTGGTACTTCTTTCAGTTCCAGCGCGTCAGTGGAGTCCCAGATACGCGGATCTTCATGCGGAATAAACGGCAGTTGGATCGGGCGAGAACCCGCTGCAATGATCGCGTTGTCGAAGTTGATCACGGTTTTGCCGTTCTCACCTTCAACTTCCAGGGTGTTAGCCCCGGTAAATTTACCCAGACCGTTGACCACTTTGACTTTGCGGCCTTTCGCCATACCAGCCAGACCACCGGTCAGCTGATTGATCACTTTCTCTTTCCAGGTACGAATCTTGTCGATATCGGTTTTCGGTTCGCCGAAGACGATACCGTGTTCAGCCAGCGCTTTGGCTTCTTCGATAACTTTTGCTACGTGCAGCAGTGCTTTAGAAGGGATACAGCCGACGTTCAGGCAAACACCGCCAAGGGTGTTGTAACGTTCTACGATTACGGTTTCCAGACCTAAATCAGCGCAACGGAAGGCAGCGGAGTAACCTGCGGGGCCTGCCCCAAGTACCACGACCTGAGTTTTGATTTCAGTACTCATCATGACCTCTATATATTTATCTCCGGCGGGTCTGACGTTTTTTTTATGACGCCCATTATCCACCGGGTCGTTCTATCCGTCGGTATTTTACAAAATTGTTAACAATTTTTAAACAACAAACGGCAACCGATTTGTCTATTCGCTAATAACCTCAATACATTCATGAGATTACCAGAAAAAAGCCGGCCGTTGGGCCGGCTCTTTTACTTACATCACCAGACGGCGAATGTCAGACAGCGTGTTGTTAATGATGGTAATGAAACGGGCACCATCAGCACCGTCGATCACGCGGTGGTCGAAGGAGAGAGAAATCGGCAGCATCAGACGCGGCACGAACTCTTTACCATTCCACACCGGCTCCATCGCGGACTTGGAAACGCCGAGGATAGCCACTTCCGGCGCGTTCACAATCGGCGCGAAGTGGGTAGTACCCAGGCCGCCGATGCTGGAGATGGTGAAGCAACCGCCCTGCATTTCGCCCGCAGTCAGCTTACCGTCACGCGCTTTCTTAGAAATAGTCATCAGCTCGCGAGACAGCTCGATGATGCCTTTCTTGTTGACGTCTTTGAATACCGGAACAACCAGACCGTTCGGGGTATCCACCGCCACACCGATGTTGATGTATTTCTTCAGGGTCAGACGCTGACCGTCTTCCGACAGCGAACTGTTGAAGCGAGGCATCTGCTCCAGTGCCGCAGCAACGGCTTTCATGATGAAGACAACTGGGGTTATCTTCACATCCAGCTTACGTTTCGCCGCTTCTTCGTTCTGCTGTTTACGGAACGCTTCCAGCTCGGTGATATCGGTTTTGTCGAAGTGAGTAACATGCGGGATCATCACCCAGTTACGGCTCAGGTTCGCACCAGAGATTTTCTGGATACGGCCCAGTTCCACTTCTTCGATTTCACCAAACTTGCTGAAGTCCACCTTCGGCCACGGCAGCATGCCCGGGATACCGCCGCCAGTCGCCGCCGGAGCCGCTTCTGCACGTTTGATAGCTTCTTTCACGTAAGCCTGAACGTCTTCGCGCAGGATACGACCTTTACGGCCAGTGCCCTTCACTTTCGCCAGGTTAACGCCAAACTCGCGTGCCAGACGGCGGATCAGCGGAGTCGCGTGAACGTAAGCGTCATTTTCAGCAAATTCAGATTTGCCTTCCGCTTTCGCAGCCGGAGCTGCTGCCGGAGCTTCAGCTTTTGCTGCCGGAGCCGGCGCTGCCGCTTCCTGTTTCGCAGGAGCTGCCGCAGGCGCTGCGCCTTCAACTTCGAAGATCATAATCAGCGAGCCAGTTTTCACTTTATCGCCAACGTTGACTTTCAGTTCCTTCACGACGCCTGCAAACGGAGCCGGAACTTCCATAGAAGCTTTGTCGCCTTCTACGGTGATCAGTGACTGTTCAGCGGCAACTTTGTCGCCCACTTTCACCATCACTTCGGTCACTTCAACTTCGTCACCACCGATATCCGGAACGTTAACGTCTTTCACGCCAGCCGCTGATGCAGGGGCCGCTGCCGGAGCCGCTTCCTGTTTAGCCGCCGGAGCTGCCGCGCCTGCTTCACCCGCGACTTCGAAGACCATAATCAGCGAGCCGGTAGACACTTTGTCACCCACGTTCACTTTGATCTCTTTCACGGTGCCAGCAAACGGAGCCGGAACTTCCATAGAAGCCTTGTCGCCTTCTACGGTGATCAGCGACTGTTCAGCTTCAACTTTATCGCCAACTTTCACCAGGATTTCGGTCACTTCAACTTCGTCGCTGCCGATATCCGGAACATTAACGTCTTTTGCCGCCGCAGCCGCTGGTGCTGCTGCCGGAGCTGCTTCTTTCTTCTCTTCTGCCTGAGCAGGTGCAGCGTCTGCTGCACCGTCGGCGGAATCGAAAATCATAATCAGTGCGCCGGTCTGGGTTTTATCGCCAACAGAGACTTTGATCTCTTTAACGATACCCGCCTGCGGAGACGGAACTTCCATAGAGGCTTTGTCGCCTTCTACGGTGATCAGCGACTGTTCGGCTTCAACTTTGTCGCCCACTTTGACCAGGATCTCGGTGATTTCAACTTCATCAGCCCCGATGTCCGGTACTTTGATTTCGATAGCCATTATTCTTTTACCTCTTACGCCAGACGCGGGTTAACTTTATCTGCATCGATGTTGAATTTGGCGATTGCGTCAGCAACCACTTTCTTATCGATTTCGCCACGTTTAGCCAGTTCGCCCAGCGCCGCAACCACGACATAAGAAGCATCAACTTCGAAGTGGTGACGCAGGTTCTCACGGCTGTCGGAACGACCGAAGCCATCAGTACCCAGTACGCGGTAGTCGTCAGCCGGTACGTAAGTACGGACCTGCTCAGCGAACAGTTTCATATAGTCGGTAGATGCCACTGCCGGAGCGTCATTCATCACCTGAGCGATATACGGAACGCGCGGAGTTTCCAGCGGGTGCAGCATGTTCCAGCGTTCACAATCCTGACCATCACGCGCCAGTTCGGTGAAGGATGTCACGCTATAAACGTCAGAACCTACGCCGTAATCTTTCGCCAGGATCTCAGCTGCTTCACGGACGTGACGCAGGATAGAACCGGAGCCGAGCAGCTGAACTTTACCTTTGCTACCTTCAATGGTTTCGAGTTTGTAGATACCTTTACGGATACCTTCCTCAGCACCTTCGGGCATTGCCGGCATGTGGTAGTTTTCGTTCAGCGTGGTGATGTAGTAGTAAACGTTCTCTTGTTTTTCACCGTACATACGCTCCAGACCGTCATGCATGATGACAGCAACTTCGTAAGCGTAAGCCGGGTCGTAAGAGATACAGTTCGGGATAGTCAGCGACTGAATGTGGCTGTGACCATCTTCGTGCTGCAGACCTTCGCCGTTCAGGGTGGTACGACCGGAAGTACCGCCGATCAGGAAGCCACGCGCTTGCTGGTCACCAGCCGCCCAGCACAGATCGCCGATACGCTGGAAGCCGAACATCGAGTAATAGATGTAGAACGGAATCATCGGCAGATTGTTGGTGCTGTAAGAGGTCGCCGCTGCCAGCCAGGAACAACCTGCGCCCAGCTCGTTGATCCCTTCCTGCAGAATCTGACCTTTCTCGTCTTCTTTATAGTAAGCAACCTGCTCGCGGTCCTGCGGGGTGTACTGCTGACCGTTCGGGCTGTAAATACCAATCTGACGGAACAGACCTTCCATACCGAAAGTACGCGCTTCGTCGGCGATGATCGGCACCAGTCGGTCTTTGATCGACTTGTTCTTCAGCATCACGTTCAGAGCACGAACGAAAGCGATAGTGGTAGAGATCTCTTTGCTCTGCTCTTCCAGCAGCGCGCCGAAATCTTGCAGGCTCGGCAGCTCAAGCTTCTCGGTGAAGTTCGGCTGACGGCTTGGCAGATAACCGTGCAGTTTCTGACGCTGCGCGTGCAGATAGGTATGCTCTTCAGAACCTTCCGGGAAGGTGATGTACGGCAGTTTTTCGATATCGGCATCAGACACCGGCACATTGAAACGGTCGCGGATGTGACGCACGCCGTCCATGTTCATTTTCTTAACCTGGTGCGCGATGTTTTTACCTTCAGCCGCGTCGCCCATGCCGTAACCTTTAATGGTATGAGCAAGGATTACTGTCGCTTTGCCTTTGGTTTCCTGCGCTTTCTTGAATGCAGCGTAGATTTTCTTCGGATCGTGACCGCCACGGTTCAGTGCCCAGATCTGCTCGTCAGTCCAGTCTGCAACCAGTGCTGCGGTTTCAGGATATTTACCGAAGAAGTGTTCACGAACGTACGCACCATCTTTCGATTTGAAGGTCTGGTAGTCGCCGTCAACGGTTTCGTTCATCAGCTGGATCAGTTTACCGCTGGTATCTTTACGCAGCAGTTCATCCCAACGGCTACCCCACATCACTTTGATCACGTTCCAGCCAGCACCTTCGAAGATGCCTTCCAGTTCGTTGATGATCTTGCCGTTACCGGTGACCGGGCCGTCAAGACGTTGCAGGTTACAGTTGATAACGAAGACCAGGTTATCCAGTTTTTCACGGGTTGCGATGGTGATCGCACCTTTGGATTCCGGTTCGTCCATTTCACCGTCGCCGAGGAATGCGTAAACGGTCTGTTTAGAGGTATCTTTCAGGCCACGGTGTTCCAGATATTTCAGGAACTTAGCCTGGTAAATAGCACCAATCGGACCCAGACCCATAGATACGGTCGGGAACTGCCAGAATTCCGGCATCAGTTTCGGGTGCGGATAGGAAGAGAGGCCATTGCCGTGAACTTCCTGACGGAAGTTATCCAGCTGCTCCTGAGTCAGACGACCTTCCAGGAAAGCACGTGCGTAAACGCCCGGGGAGATGTGGCCCTGGAAGTAAACCAGGTCGCCGCCATCCTGCTCGTTGCGTGCACGGAAGAAGTGGTTAAAGCACACATCATAAATGGTTGCGGAAGACTGGAAGGACGCCATGTGGCCGCCCAGTTCGAGGTCTTTTTTCGACGCACGCAGAACCGTCATGATGGCGTTCCAGCGGATAGCTGAACGAATACGGCGTTCCAGTTCCAGATTACCCGGATACTCCGGTTGTTCTTCAACGGGGATGGTGTTGATGTAGTTGCTGATACCTGTGCCTGCGGCTACGTTGACACCGCCTTTGCGGGCTTCAGCAAGCAGTTGGTCGATCAGATACTGAGCACGCTCAACACCTTCTTCACGGATGACCGATTCGATCGCCTGGAGCCAGTCGCGAGTTTCGATCGGATCCACGTCATTTGGGAAACGTTCTGACATGGGTTATTCCTTATCTATCTAATAACGTTGAGTTTTCTGGAACCTGTCCCATTGAACTCTCGCCGGAAAGCTCAATAAGACAGGTTCTACGTTTAGTTGCCGCGCTTTTATATGCGCTTGATTTACAACATCTTCTGGATAATTTTTACCAGAAAAATCACTAATTCTTTCGTTGCTCCAGACGACGCAGAGAACGCTCACGGCGGCTCTCTTCACGGCTTCTGTCGAGCAAAATTTCTTCGATAAAGGCCAGATGGCGATGCGATGCTTCGCGCGCTTCTTCCGGCTTACCGGCCATAATCGCTTCAAATATGCGGGTGCGGTGACTACTCACCAGCGGCAGCATCTCGCGACGCGAATAGAGCAATTCGAAGTTCTGGCGGACATTCTGGGCCAACATCGGCTCCATACACCTTAGCAGATGAAGCAGAACCACATTGTGGGCCGCTTCGGTGACGGCAATCTGATACTGGAGTACGGCGTTTGATTCCGCGTCCAGATCGCCAGACTGCTGCGCCAGCTCTATAGCGTGGTGGAGTTCACGGATGCGTTCCTTGTCTTCATCGGTACTACGCAGCGCGGCGTAATAAGCGGCGATACCTTCCAGGGCGTGTCGTGTTTCGAGCAAGTCATACTGTGATTCAGGATGGTCGGAGAGCAGCTCCACCAGCGGATCGCTGAAGCTTTGCCATAGGCTGCTCTGGACAAAAGTGCCGCCACCCTGGCGACGAAGCAACAAGCCCTTCGCTTCGAGACGTTGAATCGCCTCACGCAAGGAGGGACGGGAGACGTCAAACTGTTTTGCCAGTTCGCGTTCCGGTGGGAGTTTTTCGCCCGGGCGGAGAGTGCCTTCGAGGATCAAAAACTCCAGTTGCTGCTCAATCACATCGGAGAGTTTTGGTTGGCGGATTTTGCTGTAGGCCATGAGTTCCTGTCTTAAGCCACTTGCCGAAGTCAATTGGTCTTACCAATTTCATGTCTGTGACGCTAAAGTAACAAAGTATTCACCTTATGTCCATACAGGTTTTGATTGAAATCATGAAACTGTGCACATTTTAACAACTTGACATATATAACGTTTCAAAGTTGTAACTATGCACAAATGTTAAATTTACCCACCACGGGTTATGATTAACAGAATTGAAACGAAAAAATATTTCTTCTGAACCGATTCACCAAGCAACAAAACGCATAACAATTCAATTATGTGAATTAATATGTAAAATGAATGTTCAGGGAAGGAGAGAAAGGTAGTATTTACCTATGTTTTCTTTTTACATTGCTTATTATCACTGCAATCGCCACCGTAACCTTCTCGTAGCGAAAATCATCACTTAACCAGAACGTGATGATTTTCAGGTGACAGATTCTGTTTAGAGTTCATTCTGAATCTTTGAACAAAGACAATCCTTGCGAACGCCGCCATTCTTTGACGATTTTCAGGATGTTTTCAGGTTTACCATCTTCTGGGGAATTAGGATAGAAAATGAGATCTCCCTTTTTAGGATGTTCAGTAATTTTAATGAAATGATCCACTAAGGTATCGAGATATTTTTCTAATTTTTTCCCTTTTAGGGATTTATCTTTGCTAGTTGCATTTACTATCTCCTCAAGCATTTCAAGAAATTCACCTTCTGTGTAAAAATATATTTTGTATTTTAAATCATGCATATACATTATCTCCTGTAGTGAATTTCATCATGTAGTCGAGGCGTAACAATCCTTTAATTATCAATATCATAAATTTCGCCACCACATTCAATCGCAACACTATGATATATATGGAATTCTTTAACAATTTCCTTAGAGCCATAATACCAACCTTCAAGAGGCGCTTTTGCGATTAATCCTTGTTTTATACGTGTTTGGTTACCAGTTGAAAACTGCGCTATCAACTCCGGATACTGACTCACCTCCAGCCAAAGGGTATCGGTGAAAGCGGGAAATTGATAAAATAACCTAATGAGATTTCAGTATTTTACCTGTTTTTTAAGAGCACCCACATTATTATTTTATGTTATTAACATCATCGCATTAGCCAGACGCGATGATGTTCCATATATAGTTTTATTATCTACTTTATTTAGAGTCTTTAAACAAGGGTAGCCCCTGTGAACGCCGCCATTCTTTGACAATTTTCAGGATGTTTTCAGGTTCATCATCTCCCTTCTTTGCAGGATAGTAGATAAGATCGCTCATCAACGGATGTTGTGTAATTCTGGTAAGATGTTCTTCTAGATCATCCCAATATTTGTCAAGCTCTTCCCCTTTTAATTGAGCGTTATCCCCGGTTGGATTTGTAAACTCGCCAAGCAACTCAATGAATTCCCGCTCTGTGTAATCTTCTATTTTATTTTTAAAATCATACATTTAACTATCTCCTGTAATAAATTTCATCATGCAAATGAGGTGTGCCCTCCTTAAATTATCAATATCGTAAATTCCGCCACTATATTCAATCGCAACACGATGATATATGTGGAATTTTTTAACGATTTCTTTAGTGCCATAATGCCAACCTTCAAGTGGTGCTTTTGCGATTAATCCTTGTTTTATACGTGTTTGATTACCGCTTGAAAACTGCGCTATCAACTCCGGATACTGACTCACCTCCAGCCAAAGGGTATCGGTAAAAGCGGGAAAATGATAAAATAACCTAATGAGGCTTCAGTATTTTTACCTGTTTTTTAAGAGCAATCACATTATTATTTTATGTCATTAATATCATCGCATTAGCCAGATGCGATGATGTTCCATATATAGTTTTATTATCTACTTTATTTAGAGTCTTTAAACAAGGGTAACCCCTGTGAACGCCGCCATTCTTTGACAATTTTCAGGATGTTTTCAGGCTTATCATCTCCTTGACTTTTAGGGTAGAAAATGAGATCGCTCCCTGACGGATGCTGTGTAATTTCAATAAAATGATCTACTAATGAATCCCAGTACATTTCTAGCTCCTTACCTTTTAAGGATTTCCCATCTTTCATAGATGATCTCAATCCGCCTAAAAAATTAAGAAATTCATCCTCGGTATAATCCTGGAGCTTTTCTTTAAACATATTTATCTCCTGTAGTGAATCTCATCGTGTAGTCTGGGGGTAACAATTCGTAAATTATCAATATCGTATACGCTGCCGCCATATTCAATTGCAACACGATGATGTATCTGGAATTTTTTAACTATTTCTTTAGGGCCATAATGCCAACCGTCAATAGGTGCTTTTGCGGTTAATCCTTGTTTTATACGTGTTTGGTTACCACTTGAAAACTGCGCTATCAACTCCGGATCCTGACTCACCTCCAGCCACAGCGCCTCGCGAAACTCATCAAAGGTTTTAAACTCCCGTCCGCGCAATTTATCAGCAATATGTGCCGGGATTGGTGCGCCGTTGCCGTTATTGGATACCGACATATCCAGCCAGCGAGTTCCTGGTGAAAGCGGGACGCCGCGCCCTGTTACAACACCAGGCAGCTTTCGCGGATCCTCCTTCAGGTAAACATAGATGGGCTTAATACCGGATCCCGCCGGAAAAACCAGAATATAATCGTTGAATTCTTTCGGATCAGGAACCGGGAATGGCGGCGTGCTATAGGTATCAGTGCCGTCCGGAATCGGCGTCACCAGAATGGTGGGCTGCTCCAGCGGCGGCCTGTCGTTACCGGTATGGCCCGGAACATTCCCATGTTCCGGATTTTCCGGCGTCCAGGTAATCAGGGGGCCATCGACATCGTGAGCGGGGGTAAATTCATAACGCTGCGTCTGCTCGTTCCACTGCATGTTCGCCACGCGGACGTTTTCATACGGCGTACCTTCACCCGTATGAACACCATACACCTGAGGCTTGCCGTGAATGTCAGTTCCCCAGAAAAAACGTACCCGGGTGGTGGCGGTACTGCCTGCTAGTGCTTTCTGCTGCAGTTCTTCCTCATACCAGAACTCATCACGTCCGGGCACGCGAGCACTGCCCTCGCCCGCAGAGGGAATATACAAAGCAGATGCCAACGCACCGATGTAAGAGCCGCGGGTTGCACTGAGTATGCCACTGAGCGACCATTTTCCCCATATTTGAGCCGCCAATACGCTACCCGGAAACAGTAGCATGGTTTGAGCTTCTGCGGGTTGCCCGACATCGTTAGCCTCGGGATGGTGGTATCCACAGCAGTCATCAACCACTGGCAGAGCAAAAATCGCTACTTGCCCGAAGTTTTCAGCGGGTTCTTCTGCCGTTCCGGCATCTGTACATCCCTTCTCCTTCAGACAGGATTTGGCATAGACCGGTTTAACCGCTGGTGGAGAGAGTGGAAGGTTAACAACTGGTAGAGGCTCAGGGTTAAGATTACTGGCAGGTGGGTTTTTAGGTGGAATAAATAAGCTATTATGGCCAGCAGGAAAGGCCAACCAGTCAAATTCCGTATTGGCTATTAGATGTTTACATAATATGTAGTCATAATCGACAGTTACACATTCGGTAGGAAGATTATTGTCAGAAATGTTTACATGAATAGCAGTTAATGAAGCATTTCTTAGCTGAATATAATAATACCGTTCCCAGCGCCCGCTTTTATTTATACGATACAAATCGATTTCAATAAATAACCGCTCATTCTGATTGATGGCATTAGACAGTAGCGGTGAGCTTTTATCAATGAGTTTGCAAAATTGTAGCCCCTGCAGATTAACGCCTTTACCAGTACTGGTAATGGTGTTGGTGAGTGCAAAGGCAAAAATTTCATCTTCATGGCCAACCTGCCAGCGATTACCAACCGACGCATACGTCCCACAGCCTGAAGAAATATCGCCCTGCTTCTCACCGATTATTCTCAGGTAAACAATATCGCCCACTTTATTTCATTCCAGTTTATCCTTAACTTATTTGCATTAAATAGAAAACTTATTTCTCGATCAATTATAAACGCTTTTAATGAAAATTTATTTCTTTTACTTAACGTTTTCACTCATCTCGCAATATTATATTTAAATACTTACGTTACAAGCCCACCGCATTATTAACATCTATTTATTTTTATATGACCTTTTGTAAGATTATTGTGCTGGTGGCTAAGGCATGGTGTTCAGCAGGCAGACAAATCCGGCATATAGCTAGTTAAAACAGTATGTTATCAGACTTAAAGTATCTATTAAATGTGATGAAAAACTTACAATTGCTTTTTTTTTATCCAGAAAATCAACACATCTACATAAAGCAGGTGCATTCTCGCGCACATACCATTATCTTGTGATAGTTAAAAGTAGCATTATCATAATTCAGTTACATGAAACGTAAAGAAATCAATACAATAAACGGAATTGCAAACTTACACACGCATCACTGCGTAGATCAAAAAAACAATCACCGCACGAGGTTTCATGATGGAAGGTCAACAGCACGGCGAGCAGCTAAAGCGCGGCCTTAAAAACCGCCATATTCAGCTTATCGCGCTGGGTGGCGCGATAGGGACCGGGTTATTCCTGGGTAGCGCCTCCGTAATACAGTCCGCAGGGCCAGGGATTATCCTGGGTTACGCCATTGCTGGTTTTATCGCCTTTCTGATCATGCGTCAGCTGGGTGAAATGGTGGTCGAAGAACCTGTCGCAGGCTCCTTTAGCCACTTTGCTTATAAATACTGGGGCAGTTTTGCCGGTTTCGCCTCTGGCTGGAACTACTGGGTACTGTACGTTTTAGTTGCCATGGCAGAGCTGACTGCCGTGGGTAAATACATTCAGTTCTGGTATCCGGAAATCCCAACCTGGGTTTCTGCCGCCGTGTTCTTTGTGGTGATCAACGCCATCAACCTGACAAACGTAAAAGTGTTTGGCGAGATGGAGTTCTGGTTTGCCATTATCAAAGTTATCGCGGTGGTAGCGATGATCATCTTCGGCGGCTGGCTGCTATTCAGTGGCAACGGCGGCCCGCAGGCGACCGTTAGCAACCTGTGGGATCAGGGTGGTTTCCTGCCGCACGGCTTCACCGGGCTGGTGATGATGATGGCGATTATCATGTTCTCGTTCGGTGGTCTGGAACTGGTGGGGATCACCGCAGCAGAAGCTGATAACCCGGAGCAAAGTATTCCAAAAGCGACTAACCAGGTTATCTACCGCATCCTGATTTTCTACATTGGTTCGTTAGCCGTTCTGCTCTCACTGATGCCGTGGACACGCGTTACCGCTGACACCAGCCCGTTTGTGCTGATCTTCCACGAGTTAGGCGATACCTTTGTGGCAAATGCGCTGAACATCGTGGTACTGACTGCGGCGCTCTCCGTGTACAACAGCTGCGTATATTGCAACAGCCGTATGCTGTTTGGTCTGGCACAACAGGGCAACGCGCCAAAAGCGCTGGCGTCTGTCGACAAACGCGGTGTACCGGTTAATACTATTCTGGTGTCTGCGCTGGTTACGGCATTGTGCGTGCTGATTAACTACCTTGCACCGGAATCCGCATTCGGCCTGTTAATGGCGCTGGTGGTATCTGCACTGGTCATCAACTGGGCGATGATTAGCCTGGCGCATATGAAATTCCGTCGCGCCAAGCAGGAACAAGGCGTGGTAACTCGCTTCCCTGCTCTGCTTTATCCGCTGGGTAACTGGATCTGCCTGCTGTTTATGGCGGCGGTATTGGTGATTATGCTGATGACCCCAGGAATGGCGATTTCGGTATACCTGATCCCGGTATGGCTGATCGTGTTAGGTATCGGCTATCTGTTTAAAGAGAAAACCGCCAAAGCCGTAAAAGCGCATTAATCTCTCTACGCCCTCACCCGTGCAGGGTGAGGGCAATAATCTTTACACCAACGCCCCGTAAATCGTCAGTAGCGCAATTACCACCACGACCACGAACGAGGTTTTCTTCGCCATGGAAACCGCTGCCTTCGGCGTCTCCACCTTATCGACATGCGGTTCACGCGCCAGAGAGAACTGTGCCAGACGCGTTAATACCTGATATTGCGAAGTATGGAAATCACCCAGCGAAGCAAACCAGGCCGGTAACGCTTTCTCCCCATGACCGATCAAGGCATATACCACACCCGCAAGACGAACCGGCACCCAATCCAGTACATGAAGCACGCCATCAATGCCGGACTGTAAACGATGATGCGGCGTCTGGTAACGCGCCAGCCAGTATTGCCATGCACGCAAAAACGCATACCCCATCAGCGTAACGGGTCCCCAGGTTCCCCCCACAATCAGCCAGAACAGCGGTGCAAGATAAAAACGAAAGTTAATCCACAGCAATGCATTTTGCAGCTCACGCAAATACTCACGTTCATCGCAGCCTGCCGGGACGCCGTGAATCATGGTGAGTTCGCCAGCCATCGTGGCACGGGCATGGCTATCATTACGTGAAGCAGCTGTCAGATAAGCATGATAATGAAGACGAACTTTACCTGCGCCAATACACAGCAAACCAATCAGCAGCCACACCAGCAGCGTGGGAACGTTGAATAATACTCCCTGCAATGTGCGTAACAGTAAAAAAGTCACGCCCATCGCAATAATGGTCATGCCTAATGTGCGCCCGAGAGAAAAATGTTTCACCCGCCGAAAGAACGCTTCAAGACGATGATCAAGCTGCCAGTGCTCGCCCAACTTAAACAGGCGCTCGAAAATTAACACCAGTAAGGTTGTAAATAGCGTCATGTTGTCTCCTTGCTGACCAGTGCACGAAACCGTGCCCAATCAAATGCAGGACCGGGATCGGTTTTCCGATCCGGCGCAATATCACAATGGCCCGTCATGTTATTAGCGATATCTGGATAGCGATCAATCAGTGCCCGCGTAACCGCCGCAAGCTGTTGATACTGCGCATCGGTATACGCCAGCGTATCGGTGCCTTCCAGCTCAATCCCAATAGAAAAATCATTGCAGCGTTCGCGCCCCTGATACTGAGAGACTCCGGCATGCCAGGCACGTTTATCGAAAGGAACATACTGGACTATTTCACCATCGCGGCGAATCAAACAGTGAGCGGAGACGCGCAAATGGGCGATCTCAGCAAAGAAAGGATGTGCCTGCGGCTCAATAGTTCCAGTGAATAATGCGTCGATCCACGGACCGCCAAACTCGCCTGGCGGCAGGCTAATATTGTGCACCACCAGCAGGGTGGGTGTTTCGTCATCCGGGCGGCAATCGTAATGTGGTGAGGGAACGCGGCGCGCGCCAGCCAGCCACCCCTGTTCTAACAACATGCAGGATCTCCTTATATGTGGTGCTAATACCCGGTTCAGAGTAGCATGTTTCTACCTTATGATTCGTTAGCTATCTGGAGTTTTAACATGCCGCCTCGCCGCTATAACCCTGACACCCGACGTGACGAGCTGCTGGAACGCATTAATCTCGATATCCCCGGCGCGGTGGCCCAGGCGCTGCGGGAAGATTTAGGCGGAACAGTCGATGCCAACAATGACATTACGGCAAAACTTTTACCGGAAAACTCTCGCTCTCATGCCACAGTGATCACCCGCGAGAATGGCGTATTTTGCGGCAAACGCTGGGTTGAAGAGGTGTTTATTCAACTGGCAGGCGACGATGTCACCATAATCTGGCATGTGGATGACGGCGATGTCATCAACGCCAATCAACCCTTGTTCGAACTTGAAGGCCCATCTCGCGTGCTGTTAACGGGCGAACGCACTGCGCTTAATTTTGTGCAAACCCTTTCAGGAGTTGCCAGTAAGGTACGCCACTATGTCGAATTACTGGAAGGCACCAACACGCAGCTGTTGGATACGCGCAAAACCTTACCCGGCCTGCGTTCAGCTCTGAAATACGCGGTACTTTGCGGCGGCGGAGCGAATCACCGCCTGGGGCTTTCTGATGCCTTCCTGATCAAAGAAAATCATATTATTGCCTCCGGCTCAGTGCGCCAGGCGGTCGAAAAAGCGTCCTGGTTGCACCCGGATGCGCCAGTAGAAGTCGAAGTAGAGAATCTGGAAGAACTTGATGAAGCCCTGAAAGCAGGTGCCGATATCATCATGCTGGATAACTTCGAAACAGAACAGATGCGCGAAGCCGTCAAACGCACCAACGGCAAGGCGCTACTGGAAGTGTCTGGCAACGTCACTGACAAAACACTGCGCGAATTTGCCGAAACGGGCGTGGACTTTATCTCCGTCGGTGCGCTAACTAAACACGTACAGGCACTCGACCTATCAATGCGTTTTTGCTGATTGCTGACAGATTTATCCGCTCCATCGCGGGCGGATAATCTCCCCTTTCCCAACTTTCTTCGTAACGCCTCGCAAATTTCTTGTCTTTCGCTGCAACGTAATAAAAAACTCCGGAAGCTGCTTTCCCGTTTCGTTTTTTGCCCCTCGCTTGTGCTGATGGCGTTTGCCAAAGTAGCGCCAACCAAATCAAGGAGCGAAACAAATGGACAAGCAACGCGGTTTTACACTTATCGAACTGATGGTGGTTATTGGCATCATTGCCATTTTAAGCGCCATTGGTATTCCCGCTTATCAAAACTACCTGCGCAAAGCCGCACTCACCGACATGCTACAAACCTTTGTGCCTTACCGTACCGCCGTAGAGTTGTGCGCGCTGGAACATGGTGGATTAAATACCTGCGACGGTGGCAGCAATGGTATTCCTTCGCCTACCACCACCCGCTATGTTTCAGCCATGAGTGTGGCAAAGGGCGTGGTGTCGCTGACCGGGCAAGAAAGTCTCAATGGGCTAAGCGTCGTCATGACGCCGGGTTGGGATAACGCAAACGGCGTCACCGGCTGGACGCGCAACTGCAATATTCAAAGTGACAGCGCATTGCAGCAAGCCTGCGAAGATGTCTTCCGCTTTGATGACGCCAACTAAGGAGCGGCAATGAATATTCCACAGCTCACCGCCCTGTGTCTGCGTTATCAGGGAGTCTTGCTGGATGCCAGCGAAGAGGTGGTTCATGTTGCGGTAGTCGATGCACCTTCGCATGAGCTACTGGACGCATTGCATTTCGCTACCACCAAACGTATTGAGATCACCTGCTGGACGCGCCAACAAATGGAAGGTCACGCCAGTCGCACACAACAGACATTGCCCGTAGCTGTTCAGGAGAAGCATCAGCCCAAAGCAGAGTTGCTGACTAGAACGTTACAGTCTGCGCTGGAACAACGCGCGTCTGATATTCATATCGAACCAGCGGACAATGCCTACCGCATCCGCTTGCGTATCGACGGCGTATTGCATCCTTTACCGGTCGTTTCACCGGATGCCGGAGTCGCATTAACCGCCAGATTAAAAGTGCTGGGAAATCTGGATATTGCGGAACATCGCCTGCCGCAGGACGGGCAATTCACTGTCGAACTGGCAGGAAACGCCGTCTCATTTCGTATTGCGACCTTACCATGTCGGGGTGGTGAAAAGGTGGTATTAAGGTTGTTACAGCAGGTGAGCCAGGCACTGGATGTTAACACGCTGGGAATGCAGCCGTTACAACTGGCGGACTTTGCTCATGCATTGCAACAACCACAGGGATTGGTGCTGGTAACTGGCCCTACAGGCAGCGGCAAAACGGTCACGCTTTATAGTGCCCTGCAAACGCTGGTACGTTTACAGCAAATGGGAGTCGCCCGCTGGATGCTATCATCGGCGCTTACGCTGGTAATAGCCCAGCGTCTGGTACGCAAACTTTGCCCGCATTGTCGCCGGCAGCAAGGGGAGCCCATCCATATTCCAGACAATGTATGGCCGTCGCCGCTGCCCCACTGGCAGGCACCCGGTTGTGTACATTGCTACCACGGTTTTTATGGTCGTACGGCCTTATTTGAAGTTCTACCCATAACACCGATCATACGCCAGCTTATTTCCGCTAATACCGACGTTGAATCGCTGGAAACACACGCCCGACAGGCGGGTATGCGTACGCTTTTTGAAAACGGCTGCCTGGCCGTGGAGCAAGGCTTAACCACCTTTGAAGAGTTAATCCGCGTATTGGGGATGCCGCATGGCGAGTAAGCAACTCTGGCGCTGGCATGGCATAACCGGCGACGGCAATGCGCAAGATGGGATGCTATGGGCTGAGAGCCGTGCTTTGCTGCTCATAGCACTACAGCAACAGATGGTTACCCCACTTAGCCTGAAGCGAATCGCCATCAATTCTGCGCAGTGGCGAGGAGATAAAAGCGCGGAAGTCATTCATCAACTGGCGACGCTACTCAAAGCCGGGTTAACGCTTTCTGAAGGGCTGGCACTGCTCGCGGAACAGCATCCCAGTAAGCAATGGCAAGCGTTGCTGCAATCGCTGGCGTACGATCTCGAACAGGGCATTGCTTTTTCCAATGCCTTATTACCCTGGTCAGAGGTATTTCCGCCGCTCTATCAGGCGATGATCCGCACGGGTGAACTGACCGGTAAGCTGGATGAATGCTGCTTTGAACTGGCGCGTCAGCAAAAAGCCCAGCGTCAGTTGACCGACAAAGTGAAATCAGCGTTACGTTATCCCATTATCATTTTAGCGATGGCAATCATGGTGGTTGTGGCAATGCTGCATTTTGTTCTACCGGAGTTTGCCGCTATCTATAAGATCTTTAACACTCCGCTACCGGCGCTAACGCAGGGGATCATGACGCTGGCAAGTTTTAGTGGCGAATGGGGTTGGTTGCTGGTGCTATTCGGCTTTCTGCTGGCGATAGCCAATAAGCTGCTGATGCGCCACCCAACCAGGCTTATCGCACGGCAGAAATTGCTGTTACGCATCCCGATTATGGGTTCACTGATGCGGGGACAAAAACTCACGCAGATCTTTACGATTCTGACGCTGACACAAAGTGCAGGCATTTCTTTTTTACAGGGCGTTGAGAGCGTCAGAGAAACAATGCGCTGCCCGTACTGGGTGCAACTTCTGACACAAATCCAGCACGATATCAGTAACGGTCACCCCATCTGGCTGGCGCTAAAAAATGCCGGTGAGTTTAGCCCGCTCTGTTTGCAATTAGTGAGAACAGGAGAGGCATCCGGCTCGCTGGATCTCATGTTAGACAACCTCGCCCATCATCATCGGGATAACACAATGGCGCTGGCGGATAACCTCGCAGCCTTACTGGAACCGGCGTTGCTGATCATAACGGGAGGAATTATCGGTACGCTGGTGGTGGCAATGTATCTGCCAATTTTCCATTTAGGCGATGCGATGAGTGGAATGGGATAACGCTGGCGTGTTGCTCCACGCCAGCGTTGGTATATTACAGGTTGTTGAAGATGCGGTTTTCTTGTTCCTGCACACGGATAAATGTGGTGCGCTTGGTCAGCTCTTTCAGGCGTGAAGCCCCAACGTATGTACAAGCTGAACGCAGGCCGCCCAAAATATCACGCGCGGTATTTTCAACCGGGCCTCGCAGCGGCAGCTTAACGGTTTTACCTTCTGCTGCGCGATATTCCGCAACGCAGCCAACGTGACGTTTCATCGCAGACTCTGAGCTCATGCCGTAGAACAGCATAAATTTCTCGCCGTTCTCCTCAACGATGCGACCGCCGCTCTCTTCATGGCCCGCCAGCATGCCGCCAAGCATGACGAAATCGGCACCGCCGCCAAAGGCTTTCGCGACATCGCCCGGCGTGGTGCAGCCACCGTCGCTGACGATCATTCCGCCCAGACCGTGCGCAGCATCGGCACATTCGATTACCGCAGAAAGTTGCGGATAACCGACGCCTGTTTTGACGCGAGTTGTACAAACAGAACCTGGGCCAATGCCAACTTTAACGATATCGGCACCGGAGAGGATAAGCTCCTCACACATTTCACCAGTCACTACGTTGCCAGCACAAATGGTTTTGGTCGGCCACGCTTCACGCGCTTTCGCAACGAACTGCACGAAGTGTTCGGAATAACCATTCGCCACGTCAATACAAACGAAGTTTAATGCCGGGTTCAGGTCGAGAATCTGTTTAGTTTTTTCGAAATCCGCATCAGACGTGCCGGTAGAAACCATCACATGTTTCAGCACATCAGCGGAAGAATTGTTGATAAACGCTTGCCACTCTTCGACAGAATAGTGTTTATGCACAGCAGTCAAAATATCAAAAGAAGCCAGCGCAGAGGCCATAGAAAATGTGCCTACGGTGTCCATATTTGCGGCGATAATCGGCACGCCGGACCAGCTCTGACCTGAATGTTTGAAGGTGAATTGACGTTCCAGTTCAACATCGGAACGGCTTTTAAGAGTGGAGCGTTTAGGGCGGATGAGAACGTCTTTAAAACCTAACTTCAGATCTTCTTCAATACGCATGTGCGGATTCCTGGGGTTAATGGCTATAAGGGTAAGAGCGCAACTCCAGTGACGCTATCATACGCACTAATCAATGCGGCGCAAGACTGCGAAATTGTCTTTTTTTACGCTACAATCCCATAAATTTACCTGGTAAATAGTGAGCGAACGTTTCATCAATTTCGCTTTCGTGCGCTCATTTTTAACGTTTTGATAATCATGATGAATTCCCGGGAATATAAATTATGAGGTATATAGTTGCCTTAACGGGAGGCATTGGCAGTGGCAAGAGTACCGTTGCCAATGCGTTTGCTGATCTCGGAATTAACGTCATTGATGCCGATATTATTGCGCGTCAGGTGGTTGAACCAGGTGCACCTGCGCTACATGCCATTGCTGATCACTTTGGCGCTAACATGATTGCTGCTGATGGAACATTGCAGCGCCGGGCCTTGCGCGAGCGGATCTTCGCCAACCCGGAAGAGAAAAACTGGCTTAACGCCCTGCTGCATCCGCTGATTCAGCAAGAGACGCAACACCAGATCCAGCAAGCAACTTCCCCCTATGTACTGTGGGTTGTGCCATTGCTGGTAGAAAACTCACTGTATAAAAAAGCGAATCGAGTGCTGGTGGTGGATGTCAGCCCAGAAACGCAACTTAAGCGCACCATGCAGCGCGACGATGTAACTCGCGAGCATGTCGAACAAATCCTTGCTGCTCAGGCAACGCGCGAAGCTCGCCTTGCCGTGGCAGATGACGTCATTGATAATAACGGCGCACCGGATGCAATCGCATCGGATGTTGCCCGCCTGCACGCACACTATTTGCAGCTTGCGTCGCAGTTTGTCTCACAGGAAAAACCGTAATGCAGACCCAGGTCCTTTTTGAACATCCACTAAATGAAAAAATGCGTACATGGCTGCGCATTGAGTTTTTGATTCAGCAACTCACCGTTAATCTACCCATCGTTGACCACGCTGGCGCGCTGCATTTCTTCCGTAATGTCAGTGAATTACTGGATGTTTTCGAGCGCGGCGAAGTCCGCACTGAGCTGTTGAAAGAACTTGACCGGCAGCAACGTAAACTCCAGACCTGGATTGGCGTGCCTGGCGTGGACCAGAGCCGTATTGAAGCATTAATTCAGCAGTTAAAAGCGGCGGGGAGCGTATTAATTTCCGCGCCGCGTATCGGGCAATTTCTGCGTGAAGATCGTTTGATTGCTCTGGTGCGTCAGCGACTGAGCATCCCAGGCGGCTGTTGTAGCTTTGATTTACCTACATTGCACATTTGGCTGCATCTACCCCAGGCGCAGCGCGACAGCCAGGTAGAAACCTGGATTGCCAGCCTGAACCCGCTCACCCAGGCACTTACCATGGTGCTGGATTTAATTCGCCAGTCGGCCCCCTTCCGTAAACAAACCAGCCTGAATGGTTTTTATCAGGATAACGGTGGCGATGCCGACTTGCTGCGCCTGAATCTGTCACTCGATTCACAGCTTTATCCGCAAATTTCCGGTCATAAGAGCCGTTTTGCCATTCGTTTTATGCCGCTGGACAGTGAAAACGGACAGGTACCAGAACGTCTGGATTTCGAACTGGCCTGTTGCTAAGGAGTAAAAATGTCAGAAACTATTACGGTGAATTGCCCAACCTGCGGGAAAACGGTGGTGTGGGGTGAAATCAGCCCGTTTCGGCCATTTTGTTCCAAACGTTGCCAGCTGATCGACCTCGGAGAATGGGCTGCTGAAGAAAAACGAATCCCCAGCAGTGGCGATCTTTCCGAAAGCGATGACTGGAGCGAAGAGCCAAAGCAGTGACATTTTGTCTGATGCGACGCTGGCCTGATAAGACGCGGGCAGCGTCGCATCAGGCATCGTGTGCAAATGTCGGATGCGGCATAAACACCTATCCGACGTACACGCGCTTAAGCTTCGCAATTACCGGTTCATTGGCTGGCGGAAACTCATCGGCATTAAGACCGACCAGCGACATCCACTTACCGGGTTGCCCTTCTTTACCCCACGGCTCCCCTTCCCAGCTTTCGACCAGCCAGAACCACAGAGTTATATGCCTGTCCGGGAATTCATATTCCAGTTTTTCAAATAGCGAAAAATGTTGTGGGGTAATCCCGACCTCTTCCTGAAGTTCACGCACCACCGCCTGTTCCGGCGTTTCGCTCATTTCAATTTTACCGCCGGGAAACTCCAGTTTATTCGCCATGTGCGCATCTGCTGCGCGACGGGTTATAAAGATTTCATTGTTCTCGTTGCGAATAATACCTACCGCAATTTGCAGCTTTTTCATTGTCTTAAACCTATAAAAAAGGCGCAGAATCCTGCGCCTTTTACTTCAACTGTTAGCTTTTATTGCAGGCGACCATGGCACTGCTTGTATTTTTTACCAGAACCGCACGGGCAAGGATCGTTACGTCCTACTTTGCGCTCACCGGTTTGCGCCGCCAGTGCAGCTGCAGCTGCAGAGTCGTCATCCTGATGGCTAAGCTGCTGCATTTGCGCTAAACGCTCGGCTTCCATACGACGCTGTTGTTCCAGCTCCTCAACCTCTTCAGGCATACGTACCTGAACTTTGCTCAGCGTGCTGATAACTTCATATTTCAACGACTCCAGCATCGCTGCAAACATGGAGAACGATTCACGTTTGTATTCCTGCTTCGGATCTTTCTGTGCATAGCCACGCAGGTGGATACCCTGACGCAGATAGTCCATCGCCGCCAGGTGCTCTTTCCACAGAGAGTCGAGAGTTTGCAGCATGACGCCTTTTTCGAAGTGACGCATCATCTCAGCACCAACCACTTCTTCTTTACGCTGATACACTTCGATGGACTGCGCCAGAATGCGCTCACGCAGCGTCTCTTCATGCAGTTCTGGTTCTTTATCCAGCCACTCGGCAATTGGCAAATCGAGGTCGAAATCGTTCTTCAGACGTTCCTGCAGTCCCGGAATATCCCACATTTCTTCCAGCGACTGTGGCGGAATGTAGGCATCAATGGTCGCTTTGAACACATCTTCACGAATGCTGTTGATGGTTTCGCTCACATCGCTGACATCCAGCAGTTCGTTACGCTGGGAGTAAATGGCGCGACGCTGATCGTTAGCCACGTCATCATATTCCAGCAGTTGCTTACGAATGTCGAAGTTACGACTTTCAACTTTACGCTGGGCGTTGGCAATCGCTTTAGTCACCCACGGGTGTTCAATGGCTTCGCCTGGCTTCATACCCAGTTTACGCATCATGCCGGATACTCGGTCGGAAGCAAAAATACGCATCAGCGCATCTTCCATCGACAGGTAGAAACGGGAAGAACCAGCATCCCCCTGACGACCAGAACGACCGCGCAACTGGTTATCGATACGACGGGATTCGTGACGTTCAGTACCGATGATATGCAGGCCACCTGCTTCCAGTACCGCATCGTGACGAACCTGCCAGTCGGCCTTAATTTTTTCAATTTGCTCTGCGGTCGGATTTTCCAGCGCGGCAACTTCTGCCTGCCAGCTACCACCGAGCACAATATCTGTACCACGACCCGCCATGTTGGTCGCGATAGTCACCGCAGCCGGATAACCTGCCTGAGCAACAATCGCCGCTTCGTTGGCATGGAATTTGGCGTTCAGGACGTTGTGCTTAATACCGGCTTTGGTCAGTTCGTTTGACACCAGCTCAGATTTTTCGATGGAGATAGTACCCACCAGCACCGGCTGGCCTTTCGCAGTACGTTCTTTGATATCTTCAATGATCGCCTGAATTTTTTCCGCTTCAGTCATGTAGACCAGGTCCGGCAGATCTTTACGAATCATTGGACGGTTGGTCGGAACAACGACGGTATCCAGCTTATAGATGGAGCTGAATTCGAAAGCTTCGGTATCAGCAGTACCGGTCATCCCCGCCAGTTTTTCATACAGACGGAAGTAGTTCTGGAAGGTGATCGACGCCAGCGTCTGGTTTTCGTTCTGGATCTGTACACCTTCTTTCGCTTCCACTGCCTGATGCAGGCCATCGGACCAACGACGTCCCTGCATGGTACGACCGGTGTGTTCGTCAACGATGATAACTTCACCATCTTTAACGATGTAGTCGACGTCTCGGGTAAACAGCGCATGAGCGCGCAGCGCCGCCGTTACGTGGTGCATCAGCATGATGTTTGCCGGAGAGTACAGAGACTCCCCTTCATCCATGATGCCTTCTTTCACCAGCAGTTCTTCAATCAGCACCAGACCACGTTCGGTCAGGTTCACCTGGCGAGATTTTTCGTCCACCGAGAAGTGGCCTTCGCCCTGGAAGGTTTCGGAGTCTTCTTTTTCCTGACGGATCAGGTGTGGAATAATTTTATTCACGCGTTTATACATTTCCGAGCTGTCTTCTGCCGGGCCGGAAATGATCAGCGGTGTACGCGCTTCATCGATCAGGATGGAGTCCACTTCGTCCACCAGCGCATAGTGCAGTTTACGCTGTACACGTTCTTCAGGACTGAACGCCATGTTGTCGCGCAGGTAGTCAAAACCGTATTCGTTGTTCGTACCGTAAGTGATGTCAGCTGCGTAAGCTTCACGCTTTGCCGGTGCTGGCATGCCCGGCAGGTTGATACCAACAGTCAGGCCAAGGAATTCAAACAGCGGACGGTTGTTTTCGGCGTCACGTTGCGCCAGGTAGTCGTTGACGGTAACTACATGCACGCCTTTACCGGTTAGTGCGTTCAGGTAAGCAGGCAGCGTTGCGGTCAGGGTTTTACCTTCACCGGTACGCATTTCGGCGATGCAGCGTTCGTTAAGAACCATACCGCCGAGTAACTGAACGTCGAAGTGACGCATACCAAAAACACGCTTACTGGCTTCACGCACCACAGCGAAGGCTTCCGGGATCAAGTTTTCCAGCACTTCGCCTTTTTCCAGACGCGCGCGGAACTCTGCGGTTTTCCCTTTCAGTTCTTCATCGGAGAGTTTTTCCATCTCCGGTTCCATGGCATTGATGATGTTGACCACTTTGCGCATCCGGCGCAGGGTGCGATCGTTACGACTACCGAAAACTTTAGTTAATAATTTGATTAGCATAATAAAATCTCAAACGCCCCGCGTTGCGGAGTCAATAAAATGAAGTAAAGGTTTATTGTTGTTAGCTGAGGCGTTGAGGGCCAGCACGGATGCCTTGCGCCTGGTTTATCCAGACGGGCGTGCTGAATTTTGCTTGCGGGGTAAAATGCGCATAATCAATGCGATAACCCTTTCCAGACGGCGTGCCTTCCTGGGTCAACAGCGCGCTGAGCGTATCCAGTAATGCAAGATGTTGCGCCTGAAGAGGCAAAGATTCTTCAGCAACGGGCAGCGTTTGCGGTGCCATTGCGAAGGAAAGATGGCGGATTACCGTGCGAATGGCATGTTGATGCCAGTAATCAACGGAATAGTTCGAATTCGGGCGGCGCGTGTTCGCTTCCAGCAAGGCCAATTGACCAAAGTTAACTTTGGCTGAAGGCTCGTGGTTGCGGGTTGTCGCTTTTGCGGGCGCGTTTGGTTCGGCGGCATTGCTGAGTGCAGGCAAACCTAAACTCGCCGCGACCATCCCTAATAAGAGATGCGGCCAGAAGTAGCGTTTACCAAACTGTCGCCAGCGCGTCAGTATTCCACTCACGTTATTGCCATCCCGATCGTATTCAAACGTATTTAGCGCACAAATCTTATCATTAAAGCCTGAAGTCCACAGCACGAATGAAGATAAGTTGTGCGTAAAAGTGCTTAATAAAACAGCGTTCGCACCGTTTTTTATAGCTCTTATAAAATTCAAAAAAAAACGACTGGTTCACCTGGCCGGAGAGAGTGCCAGATTTGCCAGTCGAATTTTATACGACAGTATAAATGTCGTTATGCCAGTACGGCTGAAGGCGCTTTGAAGGCCAACGGCAGTTCTGCGTCGTCCTGGAAGGTCACATATTCCCAGGCTTCCTGTTTTGCAAGGACAGCCTGCAGCAGTTTGTTATTCAGTGCATGACCAGATTTATAAGCGGTAAATGCACCAATAATATTGTGACCACACATGAACAAGTCACCGATCGCATCGAGCATTTTGTGACGCACAAATTCGTCTTCAAAACGCAGGCCGTCTTCGTTCAGTACGCGATAATCGTCAACAACGATGGCACAATCGAAGCTGCCGCCCAGGCACAAACCACGGGACTGCAGATATTCGATATCACGCATGAAACCGAACGTACGCGCACGGCTGATCTGGCGCATAAACGCATCAGCGGAGAAGTTCATCGCATAGCGCTGGTTGCTGGAATCAATAGCCGGATGGTTAAAATCGATGGTGAAATCCAGCGAAAAACCATTGTACGGCTTAAATTCAGCCCACTTATCGCCATCTTCGACACGAACAGTCTCTTTGATGCGAACAAATTTCTTGGCGCAGTTCAGCTCGTCGATACCGGCGTCAAGCAGCAGGTATACAAACGGAGCGGCGCTGCCGTCCATGATCGGGATTTCCGGCGCGTTAACTTCGATAACAATGTTATCGATGCCCAAGCCCGCGAGAGCAGCATTGAGGTGCTCTACGGTTGAAATCCGTACATCATGCTCGTTGACCAGACACGTACAGAGCATGGTATCACGCACAGATTTGGCATCGGCCGGGAAATCTACCGGTGGATTCAAGTCGGTGCGACGATAGATGACCCCGGTGTTGGCCGGCGCAGGGCGTAACGTCAGGGTGACTTTCTTGCCGGTATGTAAACCGACACCCGTCGCCTGAACGATACGTTTAAGTGTCCTTTGTTTGATCATCGTATTATCTCGCCAAATTACCTATCCAACCGAAGTGTACTATACATTCGGCGGGCCAGTTTAGCACAAAGAGCCTCGAAACCCAAATTCCAGTCAATTCTTAATCAGCTTGCTTACGCAGGAATGCTGGGATATCCAGATAATCTGGCTCTTTCGCAGTTTGCGGCGCATTGTCATTCACGACTTTAGCAACCGGCTTCTGCTCCTGGGTCAGCGGAGCCATCCCGTGCTGCTGGTAGCGATCCATCACTGGCTGCTGAACCTGCTTATTGGTCACCAGAGTGATTTCAGGACGTTTGTCCATGCCGATACCTGTCGCAACAACAGTTACGCGCAGCTCGTCATTCATATCCGGGTCAAGAGAAGTACCGATAACCACAGTCGCGTTGTCGGAAGCAAATGCACGGATGGTGTTACCTACCGTTTCGAACTCATCCAGACGCAGGTCGAAGCCCGCTGTGATGTTAACCAGCACGCCGCGCGCGCCAGACAGGTCGATATCTTCCAGCAGCGGAGAAGAGATAGCCATTTCAGCAGCTTCTTCCGCACGGTCTTCACCGCTCGCCACGCCAGAACCCATCATTGCGTAGCCCATTTCAGACATTACGGTGCGAACGTCTGCAAAGTCCACGTTCATCAAACCCGGACGCGTAATCAGTTCGGCGATACCTTGTACAGCACCTTTCAGTACATCGTTCGCTGCGCCAAACGCATCCAGCAGGGAGATACCGCGGCCCAGAACTTTCAGCAGTTTGTCGTTCGGGATAGTGATCAAAGAGTCCACATGCTTGGACAGTTCAGTGATCCCCTGCTCCGCGAATGCCATACGCTTCTTGCCTTCAAAGTTGAAGGGCTTAGTGACGACAGCAACGGTCAGGATACCCAAATCTTTTGCCACTTCAGCGACGACTGGTGCTGCACCTGTACCGGTACCACCACCCATACCCGCAGCAATAAAGACCATGTCTGCACCTTCCAGCGCCGCACGCAGTGCATCGCGATCCTCATCAGCCGCATTGCGGCCAACTTCTGGATTAGCGCCAGCTCCCAGTCCTTTGGTGATACCGCTACCGATTTGAATCGTCTGTCCAACCGCTGTTTTACGCAGCGCTTGTGCATCGGTATTTACCGCGAAGAATTCAACACCTTCAATGCGCTCGCGCACCATGTGTTCAACAGCATTACCGCCGCCGCCGCCGACGCCGATGACTTTAATCACCGCGTCATTGGTAAGTTCCATTGGTTCAAACATAGTTTCTCTCCGATTTGTGCCTGTCGCCTGAGGCCGTAATCATCGTCGGCCTCATAAAAAATTAAAACTCTTTTCGCAGCCAACTATTGAGTCGCTTGATCCACGAGCCAACTGATGCTGTAACACGTTTTTCTACTTCAGCTTCACCGTTAAGATGTGACTCTTTCCCATAGTGAAGCAATCCCACCGCCGTCGAATAATACGGCTCCTGAGCATAATCCGTTAAACCGGTAATGTTCAGCGGCGCGCCGATACGCACTTGCGTATGAAACACGCGCTGAGCACAGGCTGCAAGACCTTCGATCTGCGCTGCGCCACCGGTTAATACAATGCCTGCCGCCAGGTGATGTTTAACCCCTTGTTGGCGAAGCTTTTCCTGCAACTGCAATATCTCTTCGTTGACCAGATTGAGCAGCTCGGTATAGCGCGGCTCGATCACCTCTGCCAGGGTCTGACGTTGCAGACTCCGCGGCGGACGGCCGCCTACGCTCGGCACTTCCACGCTCTCATCTTTTCCAACGATGGAGCCCAGCGCACAACCGTGGCGAACTTTAATCGCTTCGGCGTCACTTGGCGGTGTGCCAAAGGCGTAAGCGATATCACTGGTCACGACATTGCCAGCATAAGGAATTACCTTCGTGTGGCGCAATGCCCCACCGGTATAAACGGCGATATCCATTGTACCACCACCGATATCGACAACGCAGACACCCAGTTCACGTTCATCTTCCGTCAATACCGAATAACTTGATGCCAGTCCGGCAAATATCAGTTGGTCAACTTTCAGCCCACAACGTTCAACCGCTTTGACGATGTTTTTCGCCATATCGTTGTGACATGTGATCAGGTGCACTTTTGCCTGCATCCGCACGCCCGAAAGTCCTACCGGATTCTTGATCCCTTCCTGATAGTCAATCGCATACTCTTGCGGGATCACATGCAGCACACGATGCTCATCGCGCACACGCACCGATTTCGCGGTATGGACGACGTTTTCCACATCTTCTTGCGTCACTTCTTCTTCAGAAATAGGCACCATACCAATTTCATTCTGGCAGCTGATGTGCTTACCAGAAAGCGCCAGATATACCGAAGAGATCTGACAATCTGCCATCAATTCTGCCTGGTCAATGGCGCGTTGTACGCACTTGACCACGGATTCGAGGTCGTTCACCCCGCCTTTATCCATACCACGCGACGGGCAGCTGCCCACGCCAATGATATTGACCATACCGTCGGGCAGAACTTCCCCTACTAAAGCGGCAACCTTCGCGGTACCAATCTCCAGTCCTACTACCAGTTTTCTGTCCGTCGCCTTGATCATTGTTGTTCTGCCTGTGCCTGATTTTGTTGCTGAGTAGATTCCTCTGGCGGCAAGGGCGCCCAGCCTACTGCCGCTCCAGAGTCATAACGCAAATCAACGTAGCTAATCCGTTTGCCATCGGTTTGCGCCTGCTGCTGTAAAACCGGATAAAGTTCTACAAAGCGAGCCAAACGTTTCATCGTATCGCCCCGGCCAAGATTGAGCTTAATATCGTTATTCAGCGTCAACTGCCAGGAACGCCGCGCGGTCATCGCCGCTTCCTTCAGAGTAAATCTGTCCTTTGCCAGCATCTGCCCCATTTCGCGATAGCCCTGCAACACTTCATTGGCGCTGCCTTCCGGGCCATACAGCATTGGAAGCACCTGCTTGCTGGTGCGATCTGGCGGCACGCTGAAAGTGTTTCCTTCCGCGTCTACCATATATTGATCATTCCACCGCGCAATCGGCACATATTCAACCAGATGAATCTTCAATTCATCAGGCCACTGCTTTCTGACGCTCACCTGCTTAATCCACGGCAGGCGTTGTTCTATTTGCGTCTGGATGATGTTGACATCCTGGGTCATAAAGGTACCTGGCTCACCCAATGCCAGGATCGACTGCCGGATATCGTCATTACGCGTGTAATGGCGTTCACCGGTCAACACCAGCTTTGAGAGCGGCAGGCGTTGCGCATCTTCCATCCAGCCCAACACGACCCAGCCGCTCACCAACACTGTCGTTAAAACGGTCAGCAGGAAAAGGATCCCCGCCAGACGCGTTCCATTATTGCGGCGAGAAGAAACCTCTTCTTCGCTATTTCGCGTGTTCAGAGCAGCCTGCGACATATTAGTCCGCCAGTTCCAGAATTCGTACTACCAACTGCGAGAAGCTCATACCTGCCTGACGTGCCGCCATCGGCACCAGACTGTGGCTGGTCATACCCGGTGAGGTATTGGCTTCCAGCAGATAAAACTGTCCATCACTGTCCAGCATAACGTCAATACGTCCCCATCCTTTGCAACCTAACGTCGTCCATGCTTTTAGCACTAATGCCTGCAAATTGGCCTCTTGTAACGCTTCCAGACCTGCGGGGCAGAAATACTGTGTCTCATCAGAGAGATACTTCGCCTCATAATCATAGAAGGTTCCGGCCGGTTGAATACGTATTGACGGTAAAATTTCTTCACCGAGTATCGCAACCGTGAACTCCGGCCCACTTAGCCATTTTTCAATCAATACTTCTTCATCGTGCTGAAATGCCAATCTTAATGCATCTTGTAGAGCATTTTCTGCTACTACTTTTGACATTCCCACACTGGAACCTTCGCGGCTCGGCTTAACGATAACCGGCAAACCCAGAGAAGAAATTTCTGCTAACTGCTGATCGTTAAGGCCTTTTTCAAACTCTGCGCGGGTTAACGCTACCCACGGCGCGACCGGTAAACCGGCACCCTGCCACAGAAGTTTGCTGCGTAGTTTATCCATTGAAAGCGCAGATGCCATCACTCCGCTGCCGGTATAAGGCAAGCCCATCAGCTCGAGCATTCCCTGCAGCGTACCATCTTCACCGCCGCGACCGTGTAGCGCGATAAACACTTTCTGAAAACCCATCGACTTCAGTTGCGTCACGTCGACTTCTTTCGGGTCGACAGGATACGCGTCAATACCGCCTTCACGCAGCCCGGCTAACACCGCTGCGCCAGAATTCAGAGAAACTTCCCGCTCAGCGGAGGTCCCGCCCAACAGGACCGCGATTTTATCAGTCATGTTGTTCTTCCTCCGGAGTTTGCGGCTTCAGTTTGATTTCAGCTAAAGAACGAGCAATTTTTCCGATATTACCAGCCCCCTGAACGAGAATCAGGTCGTTACCGGTTAATACCGGTGCCAGCATCTCGGCTACCTGCGCCGGGTCCGGCACCAGAATGGGATCAATTTTCCCACGTCCACGAATTGTGCGACACAGCGAACGGCTGTCCGCTCCCGGAATTGGCGCTTCACCAGCCGGATACACTTCCAGCATCAACAGGGTATCAACCTGCGTCAGCACATTGGCGAAATCATCATACAGGTCGCGCGTACGGGTAAAACGGTGCGGCTGAAACAGCATTACCAGGTTTTTATCCGGCCAGCCTGCGCGCGCCGCTTTAATAGTGGCGTCCACTTCCGTCGGGTGGTGGCCGTAGTCATCGACCAGCATTGCCGTACCGCTTTTTCCATTCACTGGCTCCAGCGGGAATTCACCGAGGAAATCGAAACGGCGCCCCGTCCCCTGGAAGCTCTCCAGCGCACGCAAAATAGCCTCGTCGTCAATTCCCTCTTCCGTAGCAACCGCAACCGCAGCTGCGGCGTTCAGCGCGTTATGACGACCTGGCGCATTCAGGGTGACGCGCATCGGCTCTTTGTCCTGGCGCAGCAGCGTAAAGTGCCCCTGCGGGCCAATCTGCTGATAATCTTCTACACGCACGTCGGCATCTTCGCTGAAGCCGTAAGTCGTGGTCTGACGTCCCACACGCGGTAACAATTCGCGGATCACCGGATCATCAACACACATCACCGCACGACCGTAAAACGGCAGGTTGTGCAGAAAATTAATAAAAGTCTGTTTTAAATTCTCAAAGTCGCCCTGGTAGGTATCCATGTGGTCGGCTTCGATATTGGTGACAATCGCCACCATCGGTTGCAGATGCAGGAACGATGCATCACTCTCATCTGCTTCGGCAATCAGGTACCGACCATGCCCCAAACGCGCATGAACCCCCGCCGCTTTTACCAGCCCGCCGTTAACGAAGGTTGGGTCGAGCCCCGCTTCTGCGTAGATGCTGGAAACCATCGCGGTGGTTGTCGTTTTGCCGTGTGTTCCGGCAATGGCGATGCCATGACGAAAACGCATTAACTCAGCCAGCATTTCAGCACGACGGATCACCGGAATACGCGCTTCATGAGCTGCAACAATTTCCGGGTTATCGGCAGAAATCGCGCTGGAAACAACGACCACGCTGGCATCACGTACGTTTTCCGGGCGATGGTTGAAATAAATCGTCGCTCCCAGATTCATTAACTGCTGCGTGACCGGATTTGGCGCTAAATCGGAACCACTGATCTGATAACCTTCATTGGCCAGAACTTCGGCAATACCGCCCATACCGGCACCACCGATGCCGACAAAATGTATGTGCCGAACGCGACGCATTTCGGGCACGATGGAACGCAGTTTTGCCAATTGTTGTGTATTCATTCTTTACGCCATTAACTTCTTAAATTCATACGATGCAAAAGGCATCGCTACAATTACGCCCGGGCAGCCCGGCTCACTTCATTTGCCACTCGCTCGGTGGCATCCGGAATGGATGCAGCCCGGGCGCGTTCTGCCATGGTTAATAAGGTTTCTCGCGACCACCCGGCCAGGGTGTTGGCGACAGCATCCACGCTAAGCTGTGGCTGCTCGATAATTTTGGCTGCGCCCGCTTTTTCCAGCGGTAGCGCATTCCAGTATTGCTGACGGTCTTTATGTTGAAACGGCACAAACAACGCCGGAAGTCCTGCCGCGGCGATTTCACTCACCGTTAACGCACCGGAGCGGCAAACAACGACATCCGCCCACGCATACGCCGCCGCCATATCATCAATAAATTCCGTCACTTTATGCTGCGGTTGTCCCGCTTCGGCATACGCCTGTTCAACGGATTGTTGCGAACCTTTGCCGCTCTGATGCCAGATAGTGACTGAATCACCCAGTTTTGCAGCAACCTGCGGCATTGTCTGATTAAGAATGCGTGCGCCCTGGGAACCACCCACTACCAACACACGAACCGGACCTTCACGTCCAGCCAAACGTTGCTGCGGCAACGGCAGCGCCAGCACATCGGTACGCACCGGGTTACCCACCACTTCCGCATTAGGGAAAGCGCCTGGAAACGCCTGCATCACTTTGGTAGCAATCTTCGCCAGCCATTTATTGGTTAAGCCCGCAATACCGTTTTGTTCATGAAGTACAACCGGAATGCCTAACGACCACGCAGCCAGACCACCTGGACCTGATACATAGCCGCCCATACCGAGCACCACGTCAGGTTTGTACGCTTTCATAATCGCCCGCGCCTGACGCCAGGCGTTGAAGATACGCAGCGGCGCAGCTATCAGTGCTTTTATACCTTTTCCACGCAGACCAGAGATACGAATGAAATCAATTTCGATGCCATGTTTTGGCACTAAGTCCGCTTCCATACGGTCGGCAGTCCCCAGCCAGCGAACTTGCCAACCCTGAGCCATTAGATGGTGCGCAACCGCCAGTCCCGGGAATACATGTCCACCGGTTCCGCCTGCCATCACCATTAATCGCTTTCCTTGACCACTCATCGTGAACCTCGTACAAACGCCTGCGCTTTCTCCAGACGCGTTTCATAATCAATACGCAACAGCATCATGATGGCTGTCGACATAATCAGTAAGCTCGAACCACCGTAACTGATCAGCGGCAATGTCAGACCTTTGGTCGGTAACATCCCCGCCGCCGCGCCTACGTTAACCAGCGCCTGGAAACTAAACCAGATACCAATAGAACAGGCGAGAAAACCGGAAAAACGGTGGTCAATTTCTAATGCTTTGCGGCCAATCGACATCGCGCGAAAAGCGACGAAGAATACCATTAAAAGTGCCAGCACCACACCGACATACCCCAGTTCTTCGCCGATAATGGCGAAAATAAAGTCAGTGTGCGCTTCCGGCAGATACTCCAGTTTTTGTACCGAGTTACCTAAACCTTGTCCCCACAGTTCACCGCGACCAAACGCCATCAACGATTGCGTTAACTGATAGCCGCTGCCAAAGGGATCTTCCCACGGATTCCAGAATGCGGTAACACGGCGGATACGGTACGGTTCGGCGAGGATCAGCAACACAACAGCTGAAATGCCCATACCGATAATGGCAATGAACTGCCACAATTTCGCTCCCGCCAGGAACAACATCGCCAGCGTAGTCACAAACAACACCACCACCGTACCAAGGTCTGGCTGTGCCAGCAGTAGCACTGCCAACACCAGAATTACGCCCATCGGTTTCAGAAAGCCGCGCAGGTTATTACGTACTTCGTCGCCTTTACGCACCAGATAGTTGGCGATATAGCAAAACAACGACAGTTTTGTCAGCTCCGCAGGCTGGATACGCAGCAAGCCGAGATCGATCCAACGCGATGCCCCTTTAACCGAGCTACCCACTACCAGAACGATCATCAGCAGGATGATAGATCCGAGCAGCATCGTGGCACTGTAGCGTTGCCAGAACTCCATCGGCAGACGCAGCGTAATGATCGCCAGAATGAATGCCAGGATCAGATAGACGCCATCACGCTTCGCGAAGAAGAACGGATCGTTGGTTAAGCGTTGCCCTATGGGCATTGACGCCGAGGTCACCATGATAAAGCCAATCGCCGCGAGGCCGAAGGTCAGCCACAGTAAGGTGCGATCGTACATGATCAGGCTGTCGGTATCTTTTTCCCGCGAGCCCATCACCCAGCCCTTTAGCGCCGTGGAGATCCAGACCAGAATACTGAATCCTGGCAGGCGCGGCATTTTCAGGCGAGGGAGAGATAAACGCATCAACCTAACTCCTTCGCCAGACGGGCAAACTCATTGCCTCGTTGTTCAAAGTTCTTGAACTGATCAAGGCTGGCACAGGCCGGGGAGAGCAGAACCATATCGCCCGGCTGAACACGCGGAGCCAGCAAGCGCATCGCCTGTTCCATGGTTTCGGTTTGTTCTGCCACTTCCGGGCGTAGCGCCGCCAGCTGCGCGCCGTCCCGACCGAAACAATACAGACGTACGTTATCGCCATTCAGGTAACGCGCCAGTGGGCTAAAATCTGCCGATTTACCATCGCCGCCCAGCAACAAATGCAGCGTGCCGTCTACGTGCAGGCCATTCAGTGCCGCTTCCGTACTGCCGACGTTGGTCGCTTTTGAATCGTTAATCCAGCGCACACCGTTATGCTCCAGCACAACTTCAAAGCGATGCGGCAGACCAGTGAATGTGGTTAACGCTTTCAGGCTGCTGGCGCGCGGCAAACCAGCGGCATCTGCCAGTGCCAGAGCTGCCAGTGCATTGGTGTAGTTATGCTGCCCGGAAAGTTTCATTTCTTTCACGTTCAGCACTTTCTCGCCCTTCACCCGCAGCCAGGTTTCACCCTGCTGATGATTCAGGTGATAGTCACCCATGTTGACGCCAAAGCTGACGCAGCGTTCATCCGCACCGCGAATCGGCATTGTTAAGGCATCATCAGCATTAACCACGCAAATTTTTGCGTTTTCGTAAATGCGCAGTTTTGCTGCACGATACTGTTGTAAACCAAACGGATAGCGATCCATATGATCTTCAGTTACGTTCAGAATGGTCGCTGCTACCGCCTGTAAACTGGAGGTGGTTTCAAGCTGGAAGCTCGACAGCTCCAGCACGTACAGTTCGCACTCATCATCCAGCAGCATCAACGCAGGCAGGCCAATATTGCCACCCACACCAACGTTAACCCCCGCCGCTTTCGCCATTTCACCCACTAGCGTGGTGACCGTGCTTTTGCCGTTAGAACCGGTGATCGCCACAATCGGTGCTTGTGCTTCACGACAGAACAGCTCGATATCGCCAACGATTTCGATTCCGGCATCAGCGGCAGCGCTTAAGGATGGATGCGCCAGTGCAATACCGGGACTGGCGACAATCAGATCGGCCGCCATCAGCCATTCATCATTCAGACCGCCCGTGTGGCGTTCTACAGCTTCGGGTAATTTATCCAGGCCAGGCGGTGTCATACGCGTATCCATAACGCGCGGCGTCACACCGCGAGCGAGGAAAAAGTCCACGCAAGAAAGCCCGGTGAGGCCCAGGCCGATAATGACGACATTTTTACCCTGGTAATCAGCCATGATTAACGTACCTTCAGCGTTGCCAGACCAATCAGGACCAGCATCAGCGAAATAATCCAGAAACGTACAATGACGCGCGGTTCCGGCCAGCCTTTCAGTTCATAGTGGTGATGAATCGGTGCCATGCGGAAAATACGTTGTCCGCGCAGTTTAAAGGAGCCGACCTGCAGGATGACGGAAAGTGTTTCTACCACGAACACGCCCCCCATAATCACCAGCAGGAATTCCTGACGCAGCAGTACGGCGATAATACCTAACGCACCACCTAACGCCAGCGAACCGACATCGCCCATAAAGACCTGCGCCGGATAGGTGTTAAACCACAGGAAGCCCAGCCCTGCCCCGACTATCGCGGTACAGACAATGACCAGTTCCCCGGCGTGTCGTAGATACGGTATGTGTAAATAGCTGGCAAAGTTCATGTTGCCGGTCGCCCACGCCACCAGCGCAAAACCACCGGCGACAAATACGGTCGGCATAATTGCCAGACCGTCAAGACCATCAGTCAGGTTTACCGCGTTGCCTGTACCCACAATGACGAAGTAAGCCAGCAGAATGTAGAACAGCCCCAGTTGCGGCATCACATCTTTAAAGAACGGAACCACCAGCTGCGTTGCGGGCGTGTCTTTGCCGGCAAGGTACAGCGCGAAGGCAACACCCAGCGCAATGACCGACATCCAGAAATACTTCCAACGAGCGATCAACCCTTTGGTGTCTTTACGCACCACTTTGCGATAGTCATCAACAAAGCCAATGATGCCGTAGCCTACCAGCACCACCAGTACGCACCAGACGTACGGATTGGATGGATAAGCCCACAGCAGTACGGAGATCACAATCGCTGTCAGGATCATAATCCCGCCCATGGTCGGCGTACCGCGCTTGCTGAAGTGTGATTCAGGACCGTCGTTACGCACCACCTGACCAAAGGAAAGTTTTTGCAAATGAGCAATCATGCGCGGGCCCATCCACAATGAGATGAACAGCGCAGTCAGCAGGCTGACGATGGCGCGAAACGTCAGATAGGAAAAGACGTTAAAGCCGGAATAATATTTGACCAAATGTTCGGCCAGCCAAACTAACATGTCCCATTCTCCTGTAAAGCGCGTACTACCTCTTCCATGGCAGCACTACGTGAACCCTTAACTAAAATCGTAATTACCTGTTGCTCAGCAATCAGTGATTTAAGACGCGCGATAAGCGCAGTTTTATCGGAAAAATGTTCGCCAACGCCGCTGGCGGTGCTGATAGCATGGCTTTGTTTGCCCACGCTTAACACGCGGTCAATACCAGCTGCTTTTGCCGCTTCGCCCACCTGTATATGGCAGGCTTCGCTTTCAGCGCCCAGTTCCGCCATATCGCCCACCACCAGCACGCGGTAGCCCGGCATTTCAGCCAGTACCTGGACTGCTGCAGTCATTGAACCAACATTGGCGTTGTAGGAGTCGTCGAGCAGCAACTGGTTTTCTACCAGTTGAATGGGGAACAGACGGCCTGGAACAGCTTTCAGATTTGCCAGCCCCGCTTTGATAGCATCAAGCGTTGCGCCCACGGCCATGGAGAGCGCAGCGGCTGCCAGCGCATTCGCAATATTGTGACGCCCCGGCAACGGCAGCAGAACATCCACGCTACCGGTTGGGGTTTGCAGGGTAAATTCCGTACCGTGCGAAGTCACATGGATATTGGTGGCGGTGAAATCGCTGTTGGCGGCATTGGGTGAGAAACGCCACACTTTGCGTGAGCCAATTACGCTCTGCCAGTTCAGCCAGTCGTTGTTGTCAGCGTTCATGATGGCGATACCGTTTTCCGGCAGGCCGCTAAAGATTTCACCTTTCGCTTTCGCGACACCCGCAAGCGAGCCAAAACCTTCCAGATGTGCCGCTGCCAGGTTGTTGACCAGCGCCGCTTCCGGGCGAGTCAGACTCACAGTCCAGGCAATTTCGCCCTGATGGTTCGCGCCAAGTTCAATAACTGCGTAATCGTATTCCGGCGTTAAGCGCAACAGCGTCATCGGTACGCCGATGTCGTTGTTGAGATTGCCTGCCGTATAAAGCGTGTTGCCGCACTGGCTTAAAATCGCCGCCGTCATCTCTTTAACGGATGTTTTGCCGGAGGAACCTGTCAGAGCAACCACGCGCGCCGGAACTTGCTGGCGAACCCATGCAGCCAGTTCACCAAACGCCAGACGCGTATCCTTGACGATTAACTGCGGCAGATCGATATCCAGCGGACGGCTAACCAGTAGTGCGCCTGCGCCGCCAGCTTTCGCCTGGTCGGCAAAATCATGAGCATCGAAACGTTCGCCTTTCAGGGCAACAAACAGGCAGCCCGGCGTCAGTTTTCGCGTGTCAGTGGTTACAGCATCAAGGGTAATATCTGCACCTTGCAGTTCACCGTTGAGAATATCGGTAAGTTGGCTAAGGGTTACGCTAATCATGCAATCACCCCCAGCAGACGCGCCACCGTGACGCGATCGGAGTAGTCCAGACGCTGATTGCCAACAATCTGGTAATCCTCATGACCTTTGCCCGCGACCAGTACCACATCATTCTCTTTAGCCTGCATAACGGCGCAAGTCACCGCTTCAGCACGGCCTTCCATCACTTTGGCATGTCCGGCATCTAACATTCCCGCCAGAATATCGTTGATGATGGCACGCGGTTCTTCGGTACGCGGGTTATCGTCCGTTACCACCGCCACGTCAGCAAACTCTTCAGCAATTGCGCCCATCAGTGGACGTTTGCCTTTATCACGATCGCCACCACAGCCAAAGACGCACCACAGCTTGCCCGCACAGTGCAGGCGCGCCGCCTGTAAGGCTTTTTCCAGTGCATCCGGCGTATGCGCGTAATCCACCACCACCGTCGGTTTGCCTGGCGCAGTGAACACTTCCATACGTCCGCAAACCGGTTGCAGACGCGCGGCGGTTTTTAACAGATCAGCGAGCGGGTAGCCGAGTGCCAGCAGTGTCGCCAGCGCAAGCAGCAGGTTGCTGACGTTAAAAGCGCCCATCAGATGGCTTTCAATTTCGCCATCGCCCCAGCTTGAGCTAAAGCGAATCGTCGCACCGCTGTCGTGATAGTTCACTTCGGTCGCTTTCAACCAGCGTCCGTGACAGTTCAGATTGATATGATCTTCCATTGATACCGCAACCGCGTCCGGCAGTTTTGCCAGCCAGCGGCGGCCCACTTCATCGTCGGCGTTAATAATCGCCTGACCGCAACGATGTTCAGAATAAAGCAGCCATTTCGCGGCTTCGTAGTGTTCCATATCACCATGATAATCAAGGTGATCGCGGCTTAAGTTGGTAAAGACCGATGCGGCAAATTTCAGCGCCGCCACGCGATGCTGTACCAGCCCGTGGGAAGAGACTTCCATTGCGCAAAAAGTCGCGCCCTGATCCACCAGCCCCGCCAGCTCATGCTGAACATCGACTGCCGAACCGGTGGTATTTTCTGTCGGGATCACTTTCCCCAGCAGGCCGTTACCAACGGTGCCCATTACCGCGCTGGTTTCGCCAAGCAGTTGGCTCCACTGTGCCAGCAGCTGGGTCGTCGTGGTTTTGCCGTTGGTGCCCGTTACGCCTACAAGACGTAAATTATCAGAGGGTTCATGGTAAAAGCGGCCCGCCAGTGCAGATAAACGCTCGTTGAGCTGGCTGAGATAGATGACCGGTACGCCGTGCATTTCACGGATTTCACCGTCGGTCGCCTCATCTTTCGCCTCTGCAATAATGGCAGCCACACCTTGCGCTATCGCCTGCGGGATATATCGACGCCCGTCCGCCTGATGACCTACTACAGCTACAAAGAGATCGCCCGCCGCAGCCACACGGCTGTCGAGTGTCATCTCTCGCAGTGCTCGCGAAGGTGCGTCTGGCACCCACGGAGCAAGAAGGTCGCGCAAATTACGATCTGCCACCTGTCCCCTCGCCTTGATTAATCACAAATTCATTTTTATCGCCCGTTGTCAGCGCATCCGGCTCGATGTTCATGGTACGCAATACGCCGCCCATGATGGCACCAAAGACCGGCGCGGAAACGGCGCCGCCGTAGTATTTACCCGCCTGCGGATCGTTGATAACAACAACCAGCGCGAAGCGCGGCTGACTCGCAGGCGCAACGCCTGCGGTATAAGCAATATATTTATTGATGTAGCGACCGTCCGGCCCGACCTTTTTCGCGGTACCGGTTTTAATGGCGATACGATAGCCTTTAATCGCCGCCTTCACGCCGCCACCGCCCGGTAGCGCCACGCTTTCCATCATATGCACCACGGTGCGAACAATGGATTCCGGGAAGACACGTTCACCGGGAACCGGGGGATCAACTTTGGTAATCGACAGTGGGCGATAAATGCCGTAGCTGCCGATAGTTGCGTAGACTCGCGCTAACTGTAACGGTGTTACCATTAGCCCGTAGCCGAAAGAGAAGGTGGCCCTCTCTATGTCAGACCACCGTTGTTTTTGAGGATATAAGCCACTGCGTTCTCCGACCAACCCCAAATTGGTCGCTTTTCCCAGTCCAAAACGTGAGTAAGTATCTACTAACGCTGAGGACGGCATCGCTAACGCCAGCTTGGAAACACCGACGTTACTCGACTTCTGTAATACCCCGGTCAGGGTTAATTCGCTGTAGCGTGCCACGTCTTTGATTTCGTGGCCGTTAATTCGATAAGGAACGGTATTCAGTACCGAGTTTTCCCGCACTACGCCACGTTGCAACGCGGTCATCACCACCATCGGTTTAACCGTTGAACCCGGTTCAAACACGTCAGTGATGGTACGGTTACGCATCGCCTCTTTCGGCGTGCCACTCAGATTGTTTGGGTTGTATGACGGGCTGTTAGCCATCGCCAGCACTTCACCGGTGTTGACATCCACCAGCACGGCGCTACCAGATTCAGCTTTGTTAAAGGCCACCGCGTTGTTCAGTTCGCGATAAACCAGCGCCTGCAGGCGTTCATCAATACTCAGCGCCAGGTTGTGCGCCGCCTGACTGTCGGTGGAAGAGATATCTTCAATTACGCGGCCATAGCGGTCTTTACGCACAATGCGCTCACCCGGCTGCCCGGTAAGCCATTTATCGAAACTCTTCTCGACGCCCTCAATCCCCTGACTATCGACGTTAGTAAAGCCGATGAGGTGAGCGGTCACTTCGCCGGATGGATAATAACGGCGAGATTCTTCACGCAGATGAATCCCCGGCAGTTTCAGTTTTTTGATGTACTCTGCCATGTCAGGGTTTACCTGACGCGCCAGATAAATAAAGCGCCCTTTCGGGTTGGCGTTAATGCGGGCTGAAAGCTGATCCAGCGGAATGTTGAGTGCGTTAGCCAGCGCCTTCCAGCGATCACCGACGCTGATACCGCCAGCGTCATGCACTTCTTTCGGGTCAGCCCAAATCGCTTTAACCGGCACGCTCACCGCTAACGGGCGACCAGAACGGTCAGTAATCATGCCGCGGGAGGTGGAAACTTGCTGAACGCGAAGAGAACGCATGTCGCCCTCTTTTACCAGCATATCCGGGGAGATAACTTGTAACCACGCTACGCGTCCGAGCAGAAAAGCCAGCGCCAGGAGAATACAGCCGCATAACAACGCAAAACGCCAACTGATAAAGTTGGCATGTTCTTCCTGACGTTTTGGTTTCTGCGTTTTCGCCGCTGCTTTCATGCGTCGCGTTTATCCTTATTTTTGCACTACGATATTTTCTTGTGACGGATCAACATGCTGCATTTGCAGCTTTTCCGTGGCTATCCTTTCCACCCGGCTATGGTCGCCGAGCGCATTCTCTTCAAGGATTAGGTTGCGCCATTCAATGTCTAAAGCATCTCGCTCCAGCACCAGTTGTTCGCGCTGAGCGGTCAGTAAACGGGTATGGTGCGCCGTGGTTACCACGGTCACCGCCGTCAAAATAATGCAAATGAACAGGCAGAGTGGCAGCTTCCCAAATCGCAAAAGATCGTCACCGATAACACCAGGCAATGCATGGCGCTCGTGGCTTCCCATCGATCCTTTAACTTTGCTTAGAGCTTCTGTCACTCTGCTGATCATGCGTTCGTCCTCTCTGCAATACGCAGAACTGAACTACGGGCACGAGGATTCTCAGCCACCTCTTCTTCGCCCGGCATTAACTTGCCTAGTGCTCGCAGCTGACGGCCACCCAGTTTTTTGAGCTGCTCTTCAGTCATCGGTAACCCTGCCGGAACTTGCGGACCGCGGCTGTTTTCACGCATAAAACGTTTCACAATACGGTCTTCCAGCGAGTGGAAGCTGATGATCGAAAGCCGCCCACCCGGGGCCAGCACGTTGAGCGAGCTTTTTAGCGCCTGCTCTATCTCCTCCAGTTCACTGTTTACCCAAATGCGCACCGCCTGGAAGGTCCGGGTCGCGGGATGTTTAAACTTATCTTTCACCGGCGTTGCAGCAGCCACGACTTCCGCCAGTTCTTTGGTGCGGGTCATCGGCTGTTCGCGGTTTCGCTCGACAATGGCGCGGGCAATGCGTTTGGCAAAACGCTCTTCACCATAGGTTTTCAATACCCAGGCGATATCGGCTTCTTCTGCGGTTTGTAGCCATTCAGCGGCTGACTGCCCACGGGTTGGGTCCATACGCATGTCCAGCGGACCATCGCGCATAAAGGAAAAACCGCGTTCAGCATCATCAAGTTGCGGTGAAGAGACGCCAAGATCGAGGAGAATGCCATCGATCTTGCCGATAAGATCGCGCTCGGCAACGTATTCGCCCAGCGCGGAGAAAGGTCCGTGGATGATGGAGAAGCGCGGATCATCAATAGTCTTCGCAACGGCGATAGCCTGCGGGTCGCGATCGATCGCCAACAAACGCCCCTCTTCGCCAAGCTGCGAGAGGATCAGACGTGAGTGACCACCGCGACCAAAAGTCCCATCAATGTAGATGCCATCAGGACGGATATTGAGGCCATTAACGGCTTCATCCAGCAGCACCGTAGTATGTTTATAGTTTTCCATCATTTTATAGAGACAAGTCCTGCAGTCGCTCCGATAAGTCTCCGGTAGCCAACTGCTCTGCGTCGATATCTTCCTTGACCTGTTGATGCCAGGTTGTTTCATCCCACAGCTCAAACTTGTTGAACTGTCCAACCAGCATCACTTCTTTTGTCAGCCCGGCATGTTGCCGCAGTACTGGCGCGATTAACAATCGACCTGCGCCATCCATCTGACATTCGCTGGCATGACCTAACAGTAGGCGCTGCACACGGCGCTCAACCGGGTTCATGCTCGACAGACGCGATAATTTTTGCTCGATAATTTCCCATTCAGGCAGGGGGTAAAGCAGCAGGCACGGGTGATGAATGTCAATGGTGCAAACCATTTGACCGGCAGCGTTCTCAAGCAGCTGTTCCCGATAACGGGTAGGCACTGATAAGCGCCCTTTGCTGTCGAGATTGACTAACGTTGCTCCCCGGAACATGCCAGCCTCACCCCTTATTCCCACTTTGCCCCACAATTTCCCACTGAAAGGAGTTTACGGAGCGGAGGAAAAGCTTGTCAAGCCAGTCACAAGGCATACCGAGGTAAAAAACCCGATGTTTACGGCTAATATCAGCGTTGTTTATTTTACGTCCAACGTGCGAAGCAAATTAACGTTATGAATAGCTGTAAGAAAAAATCCCTCATCGTCATCACCGTTTTAAAATGACTCACTATTTTCCACAGCAAATATAAAGTGTCAGTTTGCGACGCGAGCGGCATTTTAGGACATATCTTCCCCGGTTAACAGTCCCTGTTGCGTCTGTGTGACGCTTGATGCCAGCGGGTTTGCGCAAAAGCAAAGAAAAGTGTTTGTTAAATCGGCAATTCATCTCTGCATGTAACAAAATAATGCAAAAACGCGCTATCGATATCACTTAATTATTGTGAATTTCAGCTGGTGAGGTAATTAACGGGCAGGTTTAAAAGCATTTATCAATAATAGCCAGGAATAGTCTTATTTACTTTAAGGATATTGATGTCCATTCCCGTACTCAACGCGCCAGAGAGAAATTCACCTGGCGCGTATTTTTGTTCGCGGCTTAGCTACGGCTGAGCACGCCGCGGCGATAGAGATTACGTTTAATGCGCGTTAAACCAGGTTTTGGCTTACGCGGTTCGTCCAGGCTTGCCAGGACAATCTCCAGCACACGCTCTGCGACATCGCGGTGACGTTGAGCCACTGCCAGCACCGGGCACTGTAAGAAGTCGAGCAGTTCGTTATCGCCAAAGGTGGCAATTGCCAGGTCAGAAGGCAGTTTGCCGTCACGACGTAGCGTGACATCCATCACCCCTTGCAACAGCGCAAATGACGTTGTGAACAGCGCCTGCGGCATCGGATGCGTTTCCAGCCATTTTTCGAATAACTGGGCAGCTGCCTCCCGCTCATAGCTGTTGGCATAAAGGAAATGCACTTCGCGCGGATCATCTTTCCAGGCAGTACGGAAGCCTTGTTCACGCAGGAAGCTGACAGAAAGCTCCGGCAGCGCGCCAAGATAAAGCACCGTCTCGGCGGGAAACTTACGTAACTCTTCCGCCAGCATTTCGGCATCATCCTGATCAGCACCAACCACGCTGGTGAAGTGTTCACGATCGAGGGCGCGGTCCAGCGCGACAATCGGGAACGGGTCGTTAGCCCAGCGTTGATAAAAAGGATGCTCAGGTGGCAACGACGTCGAAACAATAATGGCATCAACCTGACGCTGTAAAAGGTGCTCAATGCAGCGCATTTCGTTGTCGGGCTGATCTTCCGAGCAGGCAATCAGCAGTTGATAACCCCTTTGCCGCGCCTGGCGTTCAAGATAGTTAGCGATGCGGGTATAGCTGGTGTTCTCCAGATCGGGGATCACAAGACCAATAGAACGTGTGCGTCCAGCACGAAGCCCAGCTGCCACGGCGTTCGGGTGGTAATTGTGCTCACGCACCACAGCCATGACTTTTTCAACGGTTTTGTCGCTCACACGGTATTGCTTCGCTTTGCCGTTAATAACATAGCTTGCAGTGGTCCGCGACACTCCCGCCAGCCGAGCGATTTCATCCAGTTTCACAATTGCCCCTTGCGTAAAATGTAAAAACCATAGCCATTGTACTGGTATGGGTTAAATTCATTAACATCTAAGCGCAGAAAATTAACTGCGGCAACTGCTTTTATTCCAGGTTCCCACTGATTTCGCAAAAAAAGCCCAACGTGACATGTTGGGCTGCAAATTGCGCATTGAGATCATTCTCAACGCATTATTTTTTCGCCGCGCGAAAGTCCGACCACACCAGAGCGAGCAACTTCCACAATTTTCGCCACATCGCGAATCGATGCTAAAAATGCATCAAGCTTATCGCTGGTACCTGCTAATTGAACGGTATAAAGCGAGGGTGTGACATCGATAATTTGCCCACGGAATATTTCCGTATTACGTTTCACTTCGTCACGCCCGTAGCCGCTGGCCTGAATTTTCACCAGCATGATTTCCCGCTCAACATGCGCCCCCTGCCCCAACTCGCTCACGCGTAATACATCGACCAGCTTGTGTAATTGCTTTTCGATCTGCTCAAGCACTTTTTCATCGCCCACGGTCTGGATGGTCATACGCGATAATGTCGGATCGTCGGTTGGCGCAACGGTCAGGCTTTCAATGTTGTAGCCACGCTGGGAAAAAAGGCCAATCACGCGGGATAACGCGCCTGATTCATTTTCGAGTAAGACTGATAATATCCGGCGCATAATCAGGTTCTCTCCGTTTTGCTTAACCACATTTCATCCATTCCGCCCCCGCGAATCTGCATCGGGTAGACGTGCTCACTGCCATCGACGGTGACATCAACAAACACCAGGCGATTATTGCGCACCTGTTCCAGCGCCTCGCTAAGTTTGCTTTCCAGTTCTTGCGGATGAGAAATCTGGATCCCGACGTGACCATAGGCTTCCGCCAGACGAACGAAATCGGGTAGCGATTGCATATAAGATTGTGAATGACGGCCGGAATAGATCATGTCCTGCCACTGTTTCACCATCCCCAGATAGCGGTTATTGAGATTCACCACCAGTACCGGCAACTCGTATTGCAAGGCGGTAGACAGTTCCTGGATGTTCATCTGAATACTGCCGTCGCCAGTGACGCAAACCACGGTTTCTTCTGGCAACGCCATTTTGACGCCCAGTGCCGCAGGCAAACCAAACCCCATCGTGCCGAGGCCGCCAGAGTTGATCCAGCGACGCGGTTTGTCGAATGGATAATAAAGCGCAGCAAACATCTGGTGCTGCCCGACATCGGACGTCACGTAAGCGTCTCCCTTCGTCAACCGCCAAAGAGTCTCGATCACCGCCTGCGGTTTAATCTTTTCACTGTGAGAGTCATATTTCAGGCACTGACGAGCGCGCCACTGTTCAATCTGTTGCCACCAGTCGCGGATCTCATCCAGCGGTTGATGGACGGATTCTTGCGACAGGAGTTCAAACATTTGTTCAAGGACCTGGCGAGCATCCCCCACAATCGGGATATCAGCAGTCACGGTTTTAGAAATGGAAGTAGGATCAATGTCGATATGCAGAACCGTGGCATTTGGGCAGTACTTCGCCAGATTGTTCGTCGTTCGGTCATCAAAACGCACCCCGACGGCAAAAATCACATCCGCGTTATGCATCGTCATATTGGCTTCGTAGGTGCCGTGCATTCCCAGCATGCCCAGTGCCTGACGATGCGTTGCCGGAAACGCCCCCAGCCCCATTAATGAGGAAACAACGGGCAGATTCAACGCCTCCACCGTTTCTTTTAGCTGCTGATGACAGCCCGCCGTGATTGCCCCACCGCCTACATAGACAACCGGTTTTTTTGCCGCCACCAGCGTTTGCAGAGCGCGCTTAATTTGCCCTTTATGCCCGGAGGTCGTGGGATTGTAAGATCGCATACTGACCGACTCCGGCCAGACGTAGGGTAATTTGTTCGCCGGATTAAGAATATCTTTGGGTAAATCAACGACCACGGGCCCAGGGCGACCACTTGCCGCCAGCCAGAAAGCCTTTTTCAGCACCTGCGGAATGTCTTCCGTTTGCTTAACCAGAAAACTGTGTTTAACCACCGGGCGAGAAATCCCCACCATGTCGCACTCCTGAAAGGCATCGTAGCCTATCAACGAGGTCGCTACCTGCCCGGAAAGGACAACTAAGGGAATGGAATCCATATAAGCGGTGGCAATGCCAGTAATCGCATTGGTCGCCCCTGGACCCGACGTTACCAGCACGACGCCGACTTCCCCGGTCGCGCGCGCCAGACCATCGGCCATATGCACCGCCGCCTGCTCATGACGAACTAAAACATGATCGATACCACCCACGGTATGCAATGCATCGTAAATATCAAGGACCGCGCCTCCGGGATAACCGAATACTTGTTTAACGCCCTGATCGATAAGCGATCGGACGACCATCTCGGCTCCAGACAACATCTCCATGGCCTGCCTCACTGTTTGACGGAAAAAATGTGTAAAACACATTAACCGTCCGATCTTGCTTAAGCAATTAGCAGACAGAGACATAAACACGGTGTAATAAGAATAAACAGGAGGAAAGGTGAAAAGAAACGATAAAATCCTCCATTACAGAGGATTAAATTGATAATAAATCGGCTGAATCCTACAACTTACAGCAATTTCTCTATTTTTTTAATTAATCCTAAAATAGAGAGAACACACATTCAGAATAAAATTCTACATTCAATAAAAAATGCAGAATAAACCAGACATTGATGTCTGACCTATTCTGCATTCAGTTAGCGTTTGCAAATTGAGACTAATTGCTCTTCCATCCACTGATGGCCTTTATCGCGCCCGGCAGCTTCATGCCAGGAGAGATAACAGGTTCTGCTGTTTTGTTTTAACGGCAGCGGTAATACCTGTAACTCTAAGGATTCAGCGAACTCTTCAGCCAACCAACGCGGCGCAATAGCGACCAGATGCGTTTGCGACACCACGCTCAGTACACTCATCATTGCCATGCCCTGATACGCGATACTGGCTTGTTTATCTACCGTGTCATACCACGGTTGACTAAATGACGCGAAACGATCGAGCGAAACTGCCGCATGTTGTTCGTTATAAACATCATGTTTCAGTAACGGGCCTTTAATTGTTGGATGATTTTTGCTGGCTACCAGCACCATTTCATCTTTAAATAATGGCACACTGGTAAATTCAGGACGATGGAAGTCTTCATAACTAATCACAAACTCCGTTTCCTGATAACGCAGTTGATGTTCAGTGTTCTGATTTAATGAAGACTTGAACATAACATGTATATTTGGCGCAGTTTGCTCAATGTGATTATAAATCTGCGAGGTCAGAATGCTGTCTAACGGACTGCAAACACAAAGATGAAATACACGTTCACTGCTCGCGGGTTCAAAACCTGAACCTGGCAATTCATTTTGTACTAATTGCAATGCCTGACGAACTGAACCAAAAAGTTGAAATGCGCGAGCAGTCGGTTGAATGCCACGGCCATAACGAACAAAAAGCTCGTCATTAAACATCACCTTCAGGCGTGCAACCGCGTTACTGACCGCAGGTTGCGACATCCCCAGAACATGAGCGGCACGGGTGATGTTTTGCTCCTGCATCACGGCATCGAAAACGGTTAATAAGTTGAGATCGACCATGCGTAGTTGTGGCTTGCTTAACTCCGCCGTCTCTGGTTGATCTGTTTGTACCTCTGGCATACTTAACTCCACTGTCACACTTAACTCCCTTTCCCTTATTGGAATGCAGAGAAATAATCCTCGAGAATATGATTTATCATGCATATAAAATAAGAAAAAGGAAAATGAGAAAAATTAGGAAAACATAAAGATACGGGTTCTTATAAAAACAGAACCCATTGCCGAGTAAAGAGTCATTTACCGCAGCATAATAATCCATAATGTTTTTGTTGCGAAAACAATCTAATCATAACTACCGCGAATACTCAATCATCCACAAAATGGATTAAATGTGCTTTTTTAATAATTAATTTATATGTTTAATGCATTAATTCTTAACATTAATCGAACAATAATATTCACCAAATGAATATCAAAAAATTAGCAAAACATATAATTCAATACAAATCATCAAGATAGGTTTTGTAACGCGTGCATTTTATCCCCCTTTTCCTCGTTGATTAGATGCAAAAATTTATTCTGAAATATGTCAACCGATGAAAAGCGTCGGTGGTTAAGCAGAAATTAATATCGCTTGTTTTAACCACCGCAGCACAATTAGCTAATTTGACGAATGCAGAACTCACTCTGGCGGAACGTTTTTGTTGCGTCAGGGTTGACATCCGTTTTTGTATCCAGTAACTCTAAAAGCATATCGTATTCATCTGGAGCTGATTTAATGACTCACATCGTTCGCTTTATCGGTCTACTACTACTAAACGCATCTTCTTTGCGCGGTAGACGAGTGAGCGGCATTCAGCATTAAGCCAGCACGCAGTCAAACAAAAAACCCGCGCCATTGCGCGGGTTTTTTTATGCCCGAAGCGAGGCGCTCAAAAAGAGACAAGGACCCAAACCATGAGCCAGCAAGTTATTATTTTCGATACCACATTGCGCGACGGTGAACAGGCGTTACAGGCAAGCCTGAGTGCGAAAGAAAAACTGCAAATTGCGCTGGCCCTTGAGCGTATGGGTGTTGACGTGATGGAAGTCGGTTTCCCCGTCTCTTCGCCGGGCGATTTCGAATCGGTGCAGACCATCGCCCGCCAGGTCAAAAACAGCCGCGTATGTGCGTTAGCTCGCTGCGTGGAAAAGGATATCGACGTGGCAGCTGAATCTCTGAAAGTTGCCGAAGCCTTCCGTATCCATACCTTTATTGCCACTTCACCAATGCACATTGCCACCAAGCTGCGTAGCACGCTGGACGAAGTAATCGAACGCGCTATCTATATGGTGAAACGCGCCCGTAATTACACCGATGATGTTGAATTTTCTTGCGAAGATGCCGGACGCACACCCATTGCCGATCTGGCGCGCGTGGTTGAAGCGGCGATTAACGCCGGTGCCACCACCATCAACATTCCGGACACCGTGGGCTACACCATGCCGTTTGAGTTCGCCGGAATCATCAGCGGGCTGTATGAACGCGTGCCTAACATCGACAAAGCCATTATCTCCGTACATACCCACGACGATTTAGGCCTGGCAGTTGGCAACTCACTGGCGGCGGTACATGCCGGAGCGCGCCAGGTGGAAGGTGCAATGAATGGGATCGGCGAGCGAGCCGGTAACTGTTCGCTGGAAGAAGTGATCATGGCGATCAAAGTTCGTAAGGATATTCTCAACGTTCATACCGCCATTAATCACCAGGAGATATGGCGCACCAGCCAGTTAGTTAGCCAGATTTGTAATATGCCGATCCCGGCAAACAAAGCCATTGTTGGCAGCGGCGCATTCGCACACTCCTCCGGTATCCACCAGGATGGTGTACTGAAAAACCGTGAAAACTACGAAATCATGACACCAGAATCTATTGGTCTGAACCAAATCCAGCTGAATCTGACCTCTCGTTCGGGGCGTGCGGCGGTGAAACATCGCATGGATGAGATGGGATATAAAGAAAGTGAATATAATTTAGACAACCTGTACGACGCTTTCCTGAAGCTGGCGGACAAAAAAGGCCAGGTGTTTGATTACGATCTGGAGGCGCTGGCCTTCATCGGTAAGCAGCAAGAAGAGCCGGAGCATTTCCGTCTGGATTACTTCAGCGTGCAGTCAGGTTCTAACGATATTGCCACTGCCGCCGTCAAACTGGCCTGTGGCGAAGAAGTCAAAGCAGAAGCCGCCAACGGTAACGGTCCGGTCGATGCCGTCTACCAGGCGATAAACCGCATCACTGACTATAACGTCGAACTGGTGAAATACAGCCTGACCGCCAAAGGTCACGGTAAAGATGCGCTGGGTCAGGTGGATATTGTCGCCAACTACAACGGTCGCCGCTTCCACGGCGTCGGCCTGGCCACCGATATTGTCGAGTCCTCCGCCAAAGCCATGGTGCACGTACTGAACAATATCTGGCGTGCCGCAGAAGTCGAAAAAGAGTTGCAACGCAAAGCTCAACACAACGAAAACAACAAGGAAACCGTGTGATGTCGAAGAATTACCATATTGCCGTATTGCCGGGGGACGGTATTGGTCCGGAAGTGATGACCCAGGCGCTGAAAGTGCTGGATGCCGTGCGCAACCGCTTTGCGATGCGTATCACCACCAGCCATTACGATGTAGGCGGCGCAGCCATTGATAACCACGGGCAGCCGCTGCCGCCTGCGACGGTTGAAGGTTGTGAGCAAGCCGATGCCGTGCTGTTTGGCTCGGTAGGTGGTCCGAAGTGGGAACATTTGCCGCCAGACCAGCAACCAGAACGCGGCGCACTGCTGCCTTTGCGTAAGCACTTCAAATTATTCAGCAATCTGCGTCCGGCAAAACTGTATCAGGGGCTGGAAGCATTCTGTCCGCTGCGTGCTGACATTGCCGCAAACGGCTTTGACATCCTGTGTGTGCGCGAACTGACCGGCGGTATCTATTTCGGTCAGCCAAAAGGCCGCGAAGGTAGCGGACAATATGAAAAAGCGTTTGATACCGAGGTGTACCACCGTTTTGAGATCGAGCGCATTGCCCGCATCGCATTTGAATCTGCCCGCAAGCGTCGCCACAAAGTCACCTCAATCGACAAAGCCAACGTGCTGCAATCCTCTATTTTATGGCGGGAGATCGTTAACGAGATCGCCACGGAATACCCGGATGTCGAACTGGCGCATATGTACATCGACAACGCCACCATGCAGCTGATTAAAGATCCATCACAGTTTGACGTCTTGCTGTGCTCCAACCTGTTTGGCGACATTCTGTCTGATGAGTGCGCAATGATCACTGGCTCAATGGGGATGTTGCCTTCCGCCAGCCTGAACGAGCAAGGTTTTGGTCTGTATGAACCGGCGGGCGGCTCGGCACCCGATATCGCAGGTAAAAATATCGCCAACCCGATTGCACAAATTCTGTCGCTGGCGCTGCTGCTGCGTTACAGCCTGGATGCCGATGATGCGGCTTCCGCCATTGAACGCGCCATTAACCGCGCATTAGAAGAAGGCATTCGCACCGGGGATTTAGCCCGTGGCGCTGCCGCCGTTAGTACCAATGAAATGGGCGATATCATTGCCCGCTATGTGGTAGAAGGGGTGTAATCATGGCTAAAACGTTATACGAAAAATTGTTCGACGCTCACGTAGTGTACGAAGCCGAAAACGAAACCCCGCTGTTATATATCGACCGCCACCTGGTGCATGAAGTGACCTCACCGCAGGCGTTCGATGGTCTGCGCGCCCACGGTCGCCCGGTACGTCAGCCGGGCAAAACCTTCGCCACCATGGATCACAACGTCTCTACTCAGACCAAAGACATTAATGCCTGCGGTGAAATGGCGCGCATCCAGATGCAGGAGCTGATCAAAAACTGCAAAGAATTTGGCGTCGAGCTGTATGACCTGAATCACCCGTATCAGGGGATCGTCCACGTAATGGGGCCGGAACAGGGCGTCACATTGCCGGGGATGACCATTGTCTGCGGCGACTCACATACCGCCACCCACGGCGCGTTTGGCGCACTGGCCTTTGGTATCGGCACTTCCGAAGTTGAACACGTACTGGCAACGCAAACCCTGAAACAGGGTCGTGCGAAGACCATGAAAATTGAAGTCCAGGGCAAAGCCGCGCCGGGCATTACCGCGAAAGATATCGTGCTGGCGATTATCGGTAAAACCGGTAGCGCAGGCGGCACCGGGCATGTGGTGGAGTTTTGCGGCGAAGCAATCCGTGATTTAAGCATGGAAGGTCGTATGACCCTGTGCAATATGGCAATCGAAATGGGCGCGAAAGCCGGTCTGGTTGCACCGGACGAAACTACCTTTAACTATGTCAAAGGCCGTCTGCATGCGCCGAAAGGCAAAGATTTCGACGACGCCGTCGCCTACTGGAAAACCCTGCAAACCGACGAAGGCGCAACTTTCGATACCGTTGTCACTCTGCAAGCAGAAGAGATTTCGCCGCAGGTCACCTGGGGCACCAATCCAGGCCAGGTGATTTCCGTGAACGACAATATTCCCGATCCAGCTTCGTTTGCCGATCCGGTTGAACGCGCGTCGGCAGAAAAAGCGCTGGCCTATATGGGGCTGAAACCGGGTATTCCGCTGACCGAAGTGGCTATCGATAAAGTGTTTATCGGTTCCTGTACCAACTCGCGCATTGAAGATTTACGCGCGGCAGCGGAAATCGCCAAAGGGCGAAAAGTCGCGCCAGGCGTGCAGGCACTGGTGGTTCCCGGCTCTGGCCCGGTAAAAGCCCAGGCGGAAGCGGAAGGTCTGGATAAAATCTTTATTGAAGCCGGTTTTGAATGGCGCTTGCCTGGCTGCTCAATGTGTCTGGCGATGAATAACGACCGTCTGAATCCGGGCGAACGTTGTGCCTCCACCAGTAACCGTAACTTTGAAGGCCGCCAGGGGCGCGGCGGGCGCACGCATCTGGTCAGCCCGGCTATGGCTGCCGCCGCGGCTGTGACCGGACATTTTGCCGACATTCGCAACATTAAATAAGGAGCACACCATGGCAGAGAAATTTATCAAACATACAGGCCTGGTGGTTCCACTGGATGCCGCCAATGTCGATACCGATGCAATCATCCCGAAACAGTTTTTGCAGAAAGTGACCCGTACGGGTTTTGGCGCGCATCTGTTTAACGACTGGCGTTTTCTGGATGAAAAAGGCCAACAGCCAAACCCGGACTTCGTGCTGAACTTCCCGCAGTATCAGGGCGCTTCCATTTTGCTGGCACGAGAAAACTTCGGCTGCGGTTCCTCGCGTGAGCACGCGCCGTGGGCATTGACCGATTACGGTTTTAAAGTGGTGATTGCACCGAGTTTTGCTGACATCTTCTACGGCAACAGCTTTAACAACCAGCTGCTGCCGGTGAAATTAAGCGATGCAGAAGTGGATGAGCTGTTTGCGCTAGTGAAAGCCAATCCGGGGATCCATTTCGACGTGGACCTGGAAGCGCAAGAGGTGAAGGCAGGTGAGAAAACCTATCGTTTTACCATCGATGCATTCCGCCGCCACTGCATGATGAACGGTCTGGACAGCATCGGCCTGACTCTGCAGCACGACGACGCCATTGCGTCTTATGAAGAGAAGCAACCGGCGTTTATGCGTTAGTTTGTACACCGTCCGGCACTCAATCGCCAAAAAGAAAAAAGCCAGCAGATAATCACTGCTGGCGTGGCGATTAGCACCAATACTCAGTCACACATGATGTCCGCAAATCAGTAGTCAGAATGACTCCCCTCCCACTGCATCAGTTCTTCAAGCATAGTTAATCGTTGTGGGACGCTTAACCAACGCAACCAGCACAACTTCGCTGTCGCGGTAAAATAGTGCTGATAAAACTGACGCATGGGGCACCTCCTTGCTTCATCGTTAGGAATTATTGACTTAATATAGGGAAAATAAAATTGCTGACTTTTGCGCAGGAGTTCCCCTTTTATGCCATCTGCTCGTCTGCAACAACAGTTCATCCGCCTGTGGCAATGCTGCGAGGGTAAATCGCAGGACACAACGCTCAACGAACTGGCAGCGTTATTGAGCTGCTCGCGTCGTCATATGCGCACCCTGCTCAACACCATGCAGGATCGCGGCTGGCTGACGTGGGAAGCGGAAGTCGGGCGCGGTAAACGCTCGCGTCTGACATTCCTCTATACCGGGCTGGCGCTTCAGCAACAGCGGGCGGAAGACCTGCTGGAGCAGGATCGTATCGATCAACTGGTGCAACTGGTTGGCGACAAAGCGACTGTGCGGCAAATGCTGGTTTCTCATCTGGGCCGCAGCTTCCGCCAGGGGCGACACATCCTGCGTGTGCTCTACTATCGTCCGTTGCGTAATCTGCTACCTGGCAGCGCATTACGCCGTTCCGAAACCCATATCGCCCGGCAAATCTTCAGTTCGCTAACGCGCATAAATGAGGAAAATGGGGAACTGGAAGCAGACATCGCCCACCACTGGCAGCAAATATCACCGCTTCACTGGCGTTTCTTTTTGCGTCCAGGAGTCCATTTTCATCATGGTCGTGAACTGGAAATGGACGATGTGATCGCCTCTTTAAAACGGATCAATACGCTGCCGCTCTATTCGCATATTGCTGAAATTGTATCGCCGACGCCCTGGACGCTGGATATCCACCTCACGCAGCCGGATCGCTGGTTGCCGTTACTGCTGGGGCAAGTTCCGGCGATGATCCTGCCGCGCGAATGGGAAACCCTCAGTAACTTTGCCAGCCATCCCATCGGCACCGGTCCGTATGCGGTGATCCGCAACAGCACCAATCAACTGAAAATTCAGGCATTCGATGACTTCTTCGGTTACCGGGCATTAATCGACGAAGTTAACGTCTGGGTTCTGCCGGAAATTGCCGACGAGCCAGCCGGAGGGCTGATGCTAAAAGGGCCACAGGGCGAGGAAAAAGAGATTGAAAGCCGCCTGGAGGAAGGTTGCTACTATTTACTGTTCGACAGCCGCACCCATCGCGGGGCGAATCAGCAAGTCAGGGACTGGGTAAGCTATGTGCTTTCTCCAACTAATCTGGTCTATTTCGCTGAGGAACAGTACCAGCAACTGTGGTTCCCGGCTTATGGACTGCTCCCCCGTTGGCACCATGCTCGTCCGACACATTGCGAAAAACCCGCCGGGCTGGAAAGCCTCACCCTGACCTTTTATCAGGATCATATTGAGCATCGAGTGATTGCCGGGATCATGCAGCAGATTCTGGCAAGTCACCAGGTCACGCTGGAAATCAAAGAGATCAGCTACGATCAGTGGCATGAAGGAGAGATCGAGAGCGATATCTGGCTTAACAGCGCCAACTTTACGCTGCCGCTGGATTTTTCGCTGTTCGCGCACTTGTGCGAGGTGCCGCTGCTCCAACACTGTCTTCCGATCGACTGGCAAGCCGACGCCGCCCGCTGGCGCAATGGCGAAATGAACCTGGCGAACTGGTGCCAGCAACTGGTCGCCAGCAAAGCAATGGTGCCGCTTATCCACCACTGGCTGATCATTCAGGGGCAACGCAGTATGCGCGGTCTACGTATGAACACCCTCGGCTGGTTCGATTTTAAATCAGCGTGGTTTGCGCCGCCGGATCCAGAGTAGCTTGCGCCTTTTGGCGGTCATGAGCGCGTTTTTTATATTCAGACGGAATGAATAAAATACATTACTTTTATATTTTCTCTGTTTTATGCATCGTCTGATTAGCGTCGCAAATAAGATTAAAGAAGGGGCACTCCAGCCCCTCTTTCATATTCTGAGTTAATCAATAACGGCGCAGTCTGGCCTTGTTCTGGCCGGAACGGTCAGCTTTTTCAGGTTAACCTCGCACAGGTCAGTCATACCATCTGCTATTGTTCATTTCAGCATTGCTCAGGTCAACCTCGAGACGGTCAATACCACAAATGACAACCCCGTTAAAGTAAGCATTACTCAGATCAATGCACCCGGTCCTGGTGTTCTCTTTCATCTGCAACTCCAGAGTAAATATCGCCTCATCGCCAATAAAAAAACTGACTCTTAACGTATCTTTTGGCGAGAGTGAGGCCTTCGCGGCCATATTTTCCGGATCTATTGCATGTTCTTTGAGTTTATTAAAATTTATCAGCCAGTGGGTAAACTTATCACGCGCATCCCCGTCGACAGCCCCGGTAAAGTATTTTGAGTAGTCATCACTATTATGGAAATAAAATGCATCCTTCAGAATTTGCCTTGCCGCAGCCTGGGAATGTTTATCTGACCGGAAGAGATTGCGTAACGTCTCCCATAGCGCTTCAAAGAGATTCATATTCTCGGTCTTTTTGACCAGGTTAAACATCCTCATAATCTGAGAATGAGTAAGGCCTGGATCTTTAGTGGTATTACTAGCAGAGATACTAATCTGTTCTGGGTTTCTTACTTTCATGCTGATAGCTCCACTCTGAGTTAAAAACTCAGAATAAGCGTCCTGAATAAGAATACTGTCAAAAATCGCTCATTCACGCAATAAGCCGTTGCATTACCGATTTTGACTGTGCTAAGGGATTCTTTCGGTTCAAAGCTTCCCAGCTATGCAAATACGTCCTTGATAGCTGAACGAATATTGGCTTTTTTAATACGCCTTCTCTATGGATTGCTGGTTGATAACAAAATCACTACACTAACGCCGTTCTCAACGGGGTGCCACGCTGCCGCGTGCGCTGAGAAAATACCCGTCGAACCTGATCCGGATAACGCCGGCGAAGGGATTTGAGGCTCCTTCTCAAGTCCTTTGCCACTCTTCTTTGAGGTGCAAAGTGTTAAAAAAATATCTTCCCCTGCTGTTGCTGTGCACAGCGCCCGTTTTCGCTAAACCCGTTCTGACCGTCTACACCTACGATTCCTTCGCCGCCGACTGGGGGCCTGGTCCGGTGGTTAAAAAAGCCTTTGAAGCCGACTGTAATTGCGAACTGAAACTGGTGGCTCTGGAAGATGGCGTTTCGTTTCTCAACCGTCTACGGATGGAAGGCAAAAACAGCAAAGCCGATGTGGTGCTGGGGCTGGATAACAATCTGTTAGATGCCGCCAGCAAAACCGGGCTGTTTGCTAAAAGCGGTGTGGCTGCGGATGCCGTTAACGTTCCCGGCGGCTGGAATAATGACACTTTCGTCCCGTTTGATTACGGCTATTTCGCCTTCGTCTATGACAAGAACAAACTGAAAAATCCGCCGCAAAGCCTGAAAGAGCTGGTTGAAAGCGATCAAAACTGGCGGGTGATTTATGAAGATCCACGTACCAGTACACCGGGGCTGGGTCTGTTGCTATGGATGCAAAAAGTCTATGGCGATAACGCCCCGCAAGCCTGGCAGAAACTGGCGAAGAAAACTGTCACGGTCACCAAAGGCTGGAGCGAAGCCTACGGCCTGTTTTTAAAAGGCGAAAGCGATCTGGTTCTGAGTTACACCACCTCTCCGGCTTATCACATTCTCGAAGAGAAGAAAGATAACTACGCCGCCGCGAACTTCAGCGAAGGTCACTATCTGCAGGTGGAAGTCGCCGCCCGCACCGCTGCCAGCAAGCAGCCAGAGCTGGCGCAAAAATTTCTCCAGTTTATGGTTTCTCCGGCTTTCCAGAATGCGATCCCAACCGGCAACTGGATGTATCCGGTGGCAAATGTCACGCTGCCTGCCGGGTTTGAACAATTGACCAAACCGGCAACCACGCTGGAGTTCACGCCAGCCGAAGTGGCGGCACAACGTCAGGCATGGATTAGCGAATGGCAACGCGCCGTCAGCCGTTAATTCCCGGCTGGTTAATTCCAGGTGTAAGCGCCGCTACGCTTGTGGTGGCGGTTGCGCTGGCGGCGTTTCTCGCCCTGTGGTGGAACGCGCCGCAGGGTGACTGGGTGGCAGTCTGGCAGGACAGCTATCTGTGGCATGTGGTGCGCTTCTCCTTCTGGCAGGCGTTTCTCTCGGCGCTGCTCTCTGTCGTTCCGGCGATATTCCTCGCCCGCGCCCTCTATCGCAGGCGCTTTCCAGGTCGGCTGGCGCTGTTGCGTCTGTGCGCAATGACCTTGATCCTCCCGGTGCTGGTCGCTGTTTTCGGCATTCTTAGCGTCTATGGTCGCCAGGGCTGGCTGGCCTCGCTCTGGCAATCACTTGGTCTGGAGTGGACCTTTTCGCCCTACGGCCTGCAAGGTATTTTGCTGGCGCACGTATTTTTTAATCTGCCGATGGCGAGCCGTTTATTACTTCAGGCACTGGAAAACATTCCCGGCGAACAACGTCAACTTGCCGCACAACTTGGGATGCGCGGCTGGCATTTTTTCCGCTTTGTCGAATGGCCGTGGTTACGTCGACAAATCCCGCCAGTTGCTGCGCTTATCTTTATGCTCTGTTTCGCCAGCTTCGCCACCGTGCTATCGCTGGGGGGCGGTCCGCAGGCGACCACTATCGAGCTGGCTATTTATCAGGCGCTGAGTTACGACTACGATCCTGCCCGCGCGGCGATGCTTGCGCTGATCCAGATGGTGTGTTGCCTTGGGCTGGTGCTGCTGAGTCAGCGATTGAGTAAGGCCATTGCGCCAGGCACCACGCTGCTGCAAGGCTGGCGCGACCCGGACGATCGTCTGCATAGCCGCATTTGCGACACTGTGTTAATTGTGCTGGCGCTGCTGCTATTGCTGCCACCGTTACTGGCGGTGATCGTCGATGGGGTAAATCGCCAGTTGCCGGAAGTGCTGGCACAACCGGTGCTGTGGCAGGCGCTGTGGACCTCGTTGCGTATTGCGCTGGCGGCAGGCGTATTGTGCGTAGTGCTGACCATGATGCTGCTATGGAGCAGTCGCGAACTGCGGGCGCGGCAGAAAATGCTGGCCGGCCAGGCGCTGGAGATGAGCGGCATGTTGATCCTCGCCATGCCGGGGATTGTGCTGGCAACGGGCTTCTTTTTACTGCTCAACAACACTATCGGCCTGCCACAATCTGCTGACGGCATTGTGATTTTCACCAATGCGTTAATGGCGATCCCTTATGCGCTGAAAGTGCTGGAAAACCCGATGCGCGATATCACCGCTCGCTACAACATGTTATGTCAGTCGCTGGGCATTGAAGGCTGGTCACGCTTAAAAGTGGTGGAGCTGCGCGCCCTGAAACGTCCGCTGGCGCAGGCACTGGCCTTTGCTTGTGTGCTGTCGATTGGTGATTTTGGCGTGGTGGCGTTGTTCGGTAACGATGATTTCCGTACCCTGCCGTTTTATCTCTACCAGCAAATTGGCTCCTATCGCAGCCAGGACGGCGCGGTCACCGCGTTAATTATGCTGCTACTCTGTTTTCTGCTGTTTACTGTGATTGAAAAACTACCGGGGCGAAATGTTAAAACTGACTGATATCACCTGGCTTTATCACCATTTGCCGATGCGTTTTAGCTTAACGGTAGAACGCGGCGAGCAGGTGGCGATCCTCGGGCCAAGCGGCGCGGGTAAAAGTACCCTGCTGAATTTGATCGCCGGTTTTCTGACGCCAGCCAGCGGTTCGCTGACTATCGATGGCGTTGATCACACCACGACGCCGCCGTCACGCCGTCCGGTGTCGATGCTGTTTCAGGAGAACAACCTGTTCAGTCACCTGACGGTCGCGCAGAACATTGGGCTGGGGCTAAATCCGGGATTGAAACTAAATTCGGCGCAGCAGGAGAAAATGCACGCTATCGCCCGTCAAATGGGAATTGATAATTTAATGGCGCGGTTACCGGGCGAGCTTTCCGGCGGTCAGCGACAGCGCGTGGCGTTAGCGCGTTGTCTGGTACGCGAACAGCCGATTTTATTGCTCGATGAACCGTTCTCTGCGCTCGATCCGGCGTTACGCCAGGAGATGTTGACGCTAGTGAGCACGAGCTGCCAACAGCAAAAAATGACGCTATTGATGGTGTCGCACAGTGTGGAAGATGCGGCGCGGATCGCCACGCGCTCGGTGGTGGTCGCCGACGGGCGCATCGCCTGGCAGGGTAAGACTGATGAGTTGTTGAGCGGTAAGGCGAGTGCTTCGGCACTATTGGGGATTACGGGTTAAAAGCGCACGGACAGCCCCCTCGCCCCTCCGGGGTGAGGGGAACAAACCAGCGCCGGTGCAAACTATCTCCTAAACCCCAACCACTTTACGCAAAATATCGATATACACCGGCATCAACGGGTGGCGAATTAACACCACCAGCGCCACCACGCCGATGGCAGAAATCAACGGCGTCAGCCACAACAAACGACCGCGCGACAAATAATGACTCAAACGGTCAGTCGCTTTACCGCTGCGCCATAACCGCCAGCACAGCCAGCCCCCAACCCACAAAAATACCGCCGTCGCCAGCAGCAACCATTTAAACTCACCACTCTGCATCCCGGCAGGAATATCGATCGCCGCACCCGCCAGAATCCCCGGCAGGAAGTAAAACGGTGGCCACAGCAGGCAGCCGATAATATTCGGCGTAATAAATTTTGCCACCGGGAGATCCAGCATTCCCGCCACCATTGGCACCAGCGGACGCGTCGGGCCAACAAAGCGACCGACCAGAATGGTGAACATGCTGTGTTGATGCAACGCATGTTCAGTTTTATCGAGTAATGCTTTGTTTTTCTTCAGAAATGACCAGCGATGCAATGGCTTTTTAAAACGCCAGCCCAGCCAGAAAGAGATCCAGTCGCCCAGCAGGCAACCGACGATCCCTGCCAGCCAGGCGTGCCAGAAACTTAACTCGCCACTGCCAATCAGCGCCCCCAGTCCCGCCATTAGCACCGTACCGGGTAAAATCAAACCGACCAGCGCCAGCGACTCCAGAAAGGCCACCAACACCACCGCCATCAATGAATACACGGTGGATTGGGTAATAAAGTGTTCCAGCAATGCTTGCATAATGTGCCTGTCAAATGGACGAAGCAGGGATTCTGCAAACCCTATGCTACTCCGTCAAGCCGTCAATTGTCTGATTCGTTACCAATTATGACAACTTGACGGCTACATCATTCACTTTTTCTTCACAACCGGCACAAAAGACACCCTCTGCCTATCATTCGATAGTCTCAAAATATTCCACCTGCAGAGAATCACGGTGCTCAATGATGCAATAACGCTGGAAATTATTTGCATAATCACTTTTATCATGAAAAAACCATATACAATCGTTTTGTAGACTCGGTCCCATTCCTTTCAAAAAATCTATTAGCTTTGCTTTCTGAAGAAAAATATTATCTATATTTCGCCATGTAACAATCACTCTTGTTTGCATATCATCAACATTATAGTAATAGCTATACTCGGCTACGTTTGATATATTTGGCAAATTTCGCAAACTCTCTGGCGTATAAAGGAAAAATGGGGAAAGTTCATGCTGTGTATAGTGATGTTCCTTTGACATCAATGAGATATAAGCATAGAAAAATATAAAGAATAAAACTAAAAATGATAATAAAATATAAATATATTTTGACATCTCTACTCACGACCTGTGCGGATAATGAGGGTTTAAGAAAAGAAAAAGCGGTCTTTCAAAGGGAGATTCTGAAAACTTTATAGCTCCCGAACTTGATAATGAACTATACAACTCATGATTTATTCTGTTTTTATCTTTATAATAATTAGTAATAGGTCTATTATTATATTGATTATATAACAATGTTGAAAAAGACTCATCTAATGGCTTTATATAATTTAACCATTCTGGAAGCTTCTTTTTTATTAGTTGATTTTTTTTAAAAGGAGGATGGGTTGTAAATAAGAATGGCGTAAACTCAGTATTTTTAAAATTCCCTGGCGCTCCATATGTATCCCATATTTGTAAGGCTTTTGTGTAAGATAAAGGTTTTGCCAATAAAAGTGGATCGGGGCCTGTTCCAAATACACGATAAAAACCAATCAAGTCTGAGACTAAATCTTCTGCACTAAATCCGCTATCAGTATACCAGTTAAAAATAAATGAGTTTTGCCATGCTTCAAACCTCTTCGCAGTTCCATACATTAACGTTAAGGCAACTCTTGCTTTAAGAGTGGGTGAAAGACATGAACGAACCATAACCTTCGTATAAACACCGGTATGAAATGTAAGATCTACTCCTAATATTTTTTCCCGAATTCCCATTTCCTGATGATAATCAACAGGAAAATACCAATCATGAAATTCATCGTAATATGTTGAAAAATGTTCTTGCTCCAATTTTCTTTTTAATATTCTGGCATCTTGTCCCTGAGCATGCCCCAAATCGATCCAACCTAACTCTTCGGTATAAACTAATCCATACTTTTTCGTTGTTGCAAATATTCCATCAGTAATATCGTTACGTTTGCTCATCACAATCTCCCCTCAAAAAAAACGTATAGCAAATAATATCAATAAGGAAAAATATTATTTTTCAATGTTTTTTTGTATACAATTCATTTTATGAATGAATTTACAAAGATAGCTGCGCCTGATACCGCTACACTTTTGCCAGACCATGTTCTCCTCTGAGGGAGTAACTGGCGCTTTTCATAGAATGCCGTACTTTTTTCAACAACTGCCACATCGAACGGCATTTATGGTGGCGTGAAGTGCCTGCCATAACCGCTCAATGTGGTGTTCCTACGATGAACAAACCGCTTGATATATTCTCCTGATGCAACCGGACAATATGTTCATGATGGGTATCCCGATACATAAGCCTTCGTTTTATTTTTACAAAAAGAAATCGTTGTCGATATTTTATCAAGAAAAAAATAATTCAGGTAAAACGATTCAACTAAAAATAACTAAAATTAATCCCCCGTGAAATATATAAATAACGTCAGATGAAGAAAGCAAGGGGGGCCCCCCCTTGCTTTCTTATTATTCACATCCAGCCCTAAACTCGCTCGGGCTGGCCCCGGTGCATTTTTTAAATACTCGCGAGAAATAGAGTTGATCGTCAAAACCAACATTGCGACCGACGGTGGCGATAGGCATCCGGGTGGTGCTCAAAAGCAGCTTCGCCTGACTAATGCGTTGGTCCTCGCGCCAGCTTAAGACGCTAATCCCTAACTGCTGGCGGAAAAGATGTGACAGACGCGACGGCGACAAGCAAACATGCTGTGCGACGCTGGCGATATCAAAATTGCTGTCTGCGAGATGATCGCTAATGTACTGACAAGCCTCGCGTACCCGATTATCCATCGGTGGGTGGAGCGACTCGTTAATCGCTTCCATGCGCCGCAGTAACAATTGCTCAAGCAGATTTATCGCCAGCAATTCCGAATAGCGCCCTTCCCCTTGCCCGGCGTTAATGATTTGCCCAAACAGGTCGCTGAAATGCGGCTGGTGCGCTTCATCCGGGCGAAAGAAACCCGTATTGGCAAATATTGACGGCCAGTTAAGCCATTCATGCCAGTAGGCGCGCGGACGAAAGTAAACCCACTGGTGATACCATTCGCGAGCCTCCGGATGACGACCGTAGTGATGAATCTCTCCTGGCGGGAACAGCAAAATATCACCCGGTCGGCAGACAAATTCTCGTCCCTGATTTTTCACCACCCCCTGGCCGCGTATGGTGAGATTGAGAATATAACCCTTCATTCCCAGTGGTCGGTCGATAAAAAAATCGAGATAACCGTTGGCCTCAATCGGCGTTAAACCCGCCACCAGATGGGCGTTAAACGAGTATCCCGGCAGCAGGGGATCATTTTGCGCTTCAGCCATACTTTTCATACTCCCGCCATTCAGAGAAGAAACCAATTGTCCATATTGCATCAGACATTGCCGTCACCGCGTCTTTTACTGGCTCTTCTCGCTAATCCAACCGGTAACCCCGCTTATTAAAAGCATTCTGTAACAAAGCGGGACCAAAGCCATGACAAAAACGCGTAACAAAAGTGTCTATAATCACGGCAGAAAAGTCCACATTGATTATTTGCACGGCGTCACACTTTGCTATGCCATAGCATTTTTATCCATAAGATTAGCGGATCCTACCTGACGCTTTTTTTCGCAACTCTCTACTGTTTCTCCATACCCGTTTTTTTGGATGGAGTGAAACGATGGCGATTGCAATTGGCCTCGATTTTGGCAGTGATTCTGTGCGAGCTTTGGCGGTGGACTGCGCCACCGGTGAAGAGATCGCCACCAGCGTAGAGTGGTATCCCCGTTGGCAGAAAGGGCAATTTTGTGATGCCCCAAATAACCAGTTCCGTCATCATCCGCGTGACTACATTGAGTCAATGGAAGCGGCGCTGAAAACCGTGCTTGCAGAGCTTAGCGCCGAGCAGCGCGCAGCTGTGGTCGGGATTGGCGTTGACACAACCGGCTCGACGCCCGCACCGATTGACGCGGACGGTAACGTCCTGGCGCTGCGCCCGGAGTTTGCCGAAAACCCGAACGCGATGTTCGTATTGTGGAAAGACCACACCGCGGTTGAAGAAGCGGAAGAGATAACCCGCTTATGTCACACGCCGGGCAACGTTGACTACTCCCGCTATATTGGCGGTATTTATTCCAGCGAATGGTTCTGGGCAAAAATACTGCATGTGACTCGACAGGACAGCGCCGTGGCGCAATCTGCCGCATCGTGGATTGAGCTGTGCGACTGGGTACCAGCTCTGCTTTCCGGTACCACGCGCCCGCAGGATATTCGTCGCGGACGTTGCAGCGCCGGGCATAAGTCGCTATGGCATGAAAGCTGGGGCGGCCTGCCGCCAGCCAGTTTCTTTGACGAACTGGACCCGATCCTCAATCGCCATTTGCCTTCCCCGCTGTTCACTGATACCTGGACTGCCGATATTCCGGTGGGCACGTTATGTCCGGAATGGGCACAGCGTCTCGGCCTGCCTGAAAGCGTGGTGATTTCCGGCGGCGCGTTTGACTGCCATATGGGCGCAGTTGGTGCAGGCGCACAGCCTAACGCACTGGTAAAAGTTATCGGTACTTCCACCTGCGACATTCTGATTGCCGACAAACAGAGCGTTGGCGAGCGGGCAGTGAAAGGTATTTGCGGTCAGGTTGATGGCAGCGTGGTGCCTGGATTTATCGGTCTGGAAGCAGGCCAATCGGCGTTTGGCGATATCTACGCCTGGTTCGGTCGCGTACTCGGCTGGCCGCTGGAACAGCTTGCCGCCCAGCATCCGGAACTGAAAGAGCAAATCAACGCCAGCCAGAAACAACTGCTTCCGGCGCTGACCGAAGCATGGGCCAAAAATCCGTCTCTGGATCACCTACCGGTGGTGCTCGACTGGTTTAACGGCCGCCGCACACCGAACGCTAACCAACGCCTGAAAGGGGTGATTACCGATCTGAACCTCGCCACCGACGCACCGCTGCTGTTCGGCGGTTTAATTGCCGCCACCGCCTTTGGCGCACGCGCAATTATGGAGTGCTTCACCGATCAGGGGATCGCCGTCAATAACGCGATGGCACTGGGCGGCATCGCGCGCAAAAACCAGGTCATTATGCAGGCCTGCTGCGACGTGCTGAATCGCCCGCTGCAAATTGTTGCCTCTGACCAGTGCTGTGCGCTCGGTGCGGCGATTTTCGCTGCCGTCGCCGCGAAAGTGCACGCAGATATCCCATCAGCCCAGCAAAAAATGGCCAGTGCGGTAGAGAAAACCCTGCAACCGCGCAGCGAACAAGCACAACGCTTTGAACAGCTTTATCGCCGCTATCAGCAATGGGCGATGAGCGCCGAACAACACTATCTTCCAACTTCCGCCCCGGCACAGGCTGCCCAGGCCGTTCCGACTCTATAAGGACACGACAATGACGATTTTTGATAATTATGAAGTGTGGTTTGTAATTGGCAGCCAGCATCTTTACGGCCCGAAGACTCTGCGCCAGGTGACGCAACATGCGGAACACGTTGTTAATGCACTGAATACAGAAGCGAAGTTGCCCTGCAAACTGGTGCTGAAACCGCTGGGCACCACGCCGGATGAAATCACCGCTATTTGCCGCGACGCGAATTACGACGATCGTTGCGCTGGTCTGGTGGTGTGGCTGCACACCTTCTCCCCGGCCAAAATGTGGATCAACGGCCTGACCATGCTCAACAAACCGTTGCTGCAATTCCACACCCAGTTCAACGCGGCGCTGCCGTGGGACAGCATCGACATGGACTTTATGAACCTGAACCAGACCGCGCATGGCGGTCGCGAGTTCGGCTTCATCGGCGCGCGTATGCGTCAGCAACATGCCGTCGTTACCGGTCACTGGCAGGATAAACAAGCACATGAGCGTATCGGCTCCTGGATGCGTCAGGCGGTATCTAAACAGGATACCCGTCATCTGAAAGTCTGCCGTTTTGGCGATAACATGCGTGAAGTGGCGGTCACCGATGGCGATAAAGTTGCCGCACAGATCAAGTTCGGTTTCTCCGTCAATACCTGGGCGGTTGGCGATCTGGTGCAGGTAGTGAACTCCATCAGCGATGGCGATGTTAACGCGCTGGTCGATGAGTACGAAAGCTGCTACACCATGACGCCTGCGACACAAATCCACGGCGAAAAACGACAGAACGTGCTGGAAGCGGCACGTATTGAGCTGGGGATGAAGCGTTTCCTGGAACAAGGTGGCTTCCACGCGTTCACCACCACCTTTGAAGATTTGCACGGTCTGAAGCAGCTTCCTGGTCTGGCCGTACAGCGTCTGATGCAGCAGGGCTACGGCTTTGCGGGCGAAGGCGACTGGAAAACTGCCGCCCTGCTTCGCATCATGAAGGTGATGTCAACCGGTCTGCAGGGCGGCACCTCCTTTATGGAGGACTACACTTACCACTTCGAAAAAGGTAATGACCTGGTGCTCGGCTCCCATATGCTGGAAGTCTGTCCGTCGATCGCCGTAGAAGAGAAACCGATCCTCGACGTTCAACACCTCGGTATTGGCGGTAAAGACGATCCTGCCCGCCTGATCTTCAACACTCAAACCGGTCCGGCCATTGTCGCCAGTCTGATTGATCTCGGCGATCGTTACCGTCTGCTGGTTAACTGCATCGACACTGTGAAAACACCGCACTCCCTGCCGAAACTGCCGGTGGCGAATGCGCTGTGGAAAGCGCAACCGGATCTGCCAACTGCTTCCGAAGCGTGGATCCTCGCTGGTGGCGCGCACCATACCGTTTTCAGCCATGCGCTGAACCTCAACGATATGCGCCAGTTCGCCGAGATGCACGACATTGAAATCACAGTGATTGATAACGATACCCGCCTGCCAGCGTTTAAAGACGCGCTGCGCTGGAACGAAGTGTATTACGGATTTCGTCGCTAAGTAGCCGCATCAGGTATGTAACGCCTGATGCGACGCTAACGCGTCTTATCAGGCCTACACGCTGCGATTTTGTAGGCCGGATAAGCAAAGCGCATCCGGCATTCACCGCCTGATGCGACGCTGACGCGTCTTATCAGGCCTACACGCTGCGATTTTGTAGGCCGGATAAGCAAAGCGCATCCGGCACGAAGGAGTCAACATGTTAGAAGATCTCAAACGCCAGATATTAGAAGCCAACCTGGCGCTGCCAAAACATAACCTGGTCACGCTCACATGGGGCAACGTCAGCGCCGTTGATCGCGAGCGCGGCGTCCTGGTGATCAAACCTTCCGGCGTCGATTACAACGTCATGACCGCTGACGATATGGTCGTGGTCAGCATCGAAACCGGTGAAGTGGTTGAAGGAACGAAAAAGCCCTCCTCCGACACGCCAACTCACCGGCTGCTCTATCAGGCATTTCCGTCCATTGGCGGCATTGTGCACACACACTCGCGCCACGCCACCATCTGGGCGCAGGCGGGTCAGTCGATTCCAGCAACCGGTACCACCCACGCCGACTATTTCTACGGCACCATTCCCTGCACCCGAAAAATGACCGACGCAGAAATCAACGGTGAATATGAGTGGGAAACCGGTAACGTCATCGTAGAAACCTTCGAAAAACAGGGTATCGATGCGGCGCAAATGCCCGGCGTCCTGGTCCATTCTCACGGCCCATTTGCATGGGGCAAAAATGCCGAAGATGCAGTGCATAACGCCATCGTGCTGGAAGAGGTCGCTTATATGGGGATATTCTGCCGTCAGTTAGCGCCGCAGTTACCGGATATGCAGCAAACGCTGCTGGATAAACACTATCTGCGTAAGCATGGTGCGAAGGCATATTACGGGCAGTAATGACTGTATAAAACCACAGCCAATCAAACGAAACCAGGCTATAATCAAGCCTGGTTTTTTATTGGATTTTCAGCGTGGCGCAGGCAGGTTTTATCTTAACCCGACACTGGCGGGATACCCCGCAAGGAACCGAAGTTTCCTTTTGGTTAGCGTCGGACAACGGGCCGTTGCAGGTTACGCTTGCGCCGCAAGAGTCCGTGGCGTTTATTCCCGCCGATCAGGTTCCCCGCGCCCAGCATATTTTGCAGGGTGAGCAAGGCTTTCGCCTGACGCCGCTGGCGTTAAAGGATTTTCATCGCCAGCCGGTGTATGGCCTTTACTGTCGCGCCCATCGCCAGTTGATGAATTACGAAAAGCGCCTGCGTGAAGGTGGCGTTACCGTCTACGAGACCGATGTGCGCCCGCCAGAACGCTATCTGATGGAGCGGTTTATCACCTCACCGGTGTGGGTCGAGGGTGATATACGCAATGGCGCTATCGTTAATGCCCGTCTGAAACCGCATCCCGACTATCGTCCGCCGCTCAGGTGGGTTTCTATTGATATTGAAACCACCCGCCACGGTGAGCTGTACTGCATCGGCCTGGAAGGCTGCGGGCAGCGCATCGTTTATATGCTGGGGCCAGAGAATGGCGACGCCTCCGCGCTCGATTTTGAACTGGAATACGTCGCCAGTCGCCCGCAGCTACTGGAAAAACTCAACGCCTGGTTTGCGACTCACGATCCTGATGTGATCATCGGCTGGAACGTGGTGCAATTCGATCTACGAATGCTGCAAAAACATGCCGAGCGTTATCGTATTCCGCTGCGTCTGGGGCGTGATAACAGTGAGCTGGAGTGGCGCGAGCACGGCTTTAAAAACGGCGTCTTTTTTGCCCAGGCCAAAGGGCGACTGATTATCGACGGTATCGAGGCGCTGAAATCCGCGTTCTGGAATTTCTCTTCATTCTCGCTGGAAACCGTCGCTCAGGAGTTATTAGGCGAAGGAAAATCTATCGATAACCCGTGGGATCGAATGGACGAAATTGACCGCCGTTTCGCCGAAGATAAGCCTGCGCTGGCAACTTATAACCTGAAAGATTGCGAGCTGGTGACGCAGATCTTCCACAAAACTGAAATCATGCCGTTTTTGCTCGAACGGGCGACGGTGAACGGCCTGCCGGTAGATCGACACGGCGGTTCGGTGGCAGCGTTTGGTCATCTCTATTTTCCCCGTATGCATCGCGCTGGTTATGTCGCGCCTAATCTCGGCGAAGTGCCGCCGCACGCCAGCCCTGGCGGCTACGTGATGGATTCGCGACCTGGGCTTTATGATTCGGTGCTGGTGCTGGACTACAAAAGCCTGTACCCGTCGATCATCCGCACCTTTCTGATTGATCCCGTCGGGCTGGTGGAAGGCATGGCGCAGCCTGATCCAGAGCACAGCACCGAAGGTTTTCTCGACGCCTGGTTCTCGCGGGAGAAACATTGCCTGCCGGAGATTGTGACTAACATCTGGCACGGGCGCGATGAAGCCAAACGCCAGGGCAATAAGCCACTGTCGCAGGCGCTGAAGATCATCATGAATGCCTTTTATGGCGTGCTCGGGACTACCGCCTGTCGCTTCTTCGATCCGCGCCTGGCATCGTCGATCACCATGCGTGGTCATCAGATCATGCGGCAAACCAAAGCGTTGATTGAAGCGCAGGGCTACGACGTGATCTACGGCGATACCGACTCAACGTTTGTCTGGTTGAAAGGCGCACATTCGGAAGAAGAAGCGGCGAAAATTGGTCGTGCACTGGTGCAGCACGTTAACGCCTGGTGGGCAGAAACGCTGCAAAAACAACGGCTGACCAGCGCATTAGAACTGGAGTATGAAACCCATTTCTGCCGTTTTCTGATGCCAACCATTCGCGGAGCCGATACCGGCAGTAAAAAACGTTATGCCGGGCTGATTCAGGAGGGCGATAAGCAGCGGATGGTGTTTAAAGGGCTGGAAACCGTGCGCACCGACTGGACGCCGCTGGCCCAGCAGTTTCAGCAGGAGCTTTACCTGCGTATCTTCCGCAACGAGCCATATCAGGAGTACGTCCGCGAAACCATCGACAAACTGATGGCGGGTGAACTGGATGCGCGGCTGGTTTACCGAAAACGCCTTCGCCGTCCGCTGAGCGAATATCAGCGTAATGTTCCGCCTCATGTACGCGCCGCTCGCCTTGCCGATGAAGAAAATCAAAAGCGCGGTCGCCCCTTGCAATATCAGAACCGCGGCACCATTAAGTACGTATGGACCACCAACGGCCCGGAGCCGCTGGACTACCAACGTTCACCACTGGATTACGAACACTATCTGACCCGCCAGCTACAACCCGTGGCGGAGGGAATACTCCCTTTTATTGAGGATAATTTTGCTACACTTATGACCGGGCAACTTGGGCTATTTTGAGCAAAAAAAGAGTTCGCCAGATACCATTTTGATGCGTGACGAATGCTTTGCCATCCAGTACCATAGCGCCCTTTCCATTCCTGGACCTGAATAACACCACTACCTCATAAGCACGGTAGCGGGTGGTTATTGCCTGCAATTAAAGATATAGAGCCGAACACATATGCCTTTTACACTTGGTCAACGCTGGATCAGCGATACAGAAAGCGAATTGGGACTTGGAACCGTTGTCGCGGTGGATGCGCGAACTGTCACTTTACTTTTCCCATCTACTGGTGAAAACCGTCTGTACGCACGCAGTGATTCCCCCGTGACCCGCGTGATGTTCAACCCTGGTGATACTATTACCAGCCATGATGGCTGGCAGATGCAAGTCGAAGAAGTAAAAGAAGAAAATGGCTTGCTGACCTATATCGGTACTCGCCTGGATACTGAAGAGTCCGGCGTGGCCCTGCGTGAAGTTTTCCTTGATAGCAAACTGGTGTTCAGCAAACCGCAGGACCGTCTGTTTGCCGGGCAGATTGACCGTATGGACCGCTTTGCGCTGCGTTATCGCGCGCGTAAGTATTCCAGCGAACAGTTCCGTATGCCGTACAGCGGCCTGCGCGGTCAGCGTACCAGCCTGATCCCGCACCAGCTCAACATCGCTCATGATGTTGGTCGCCGCCACGCGCCGCGCGTCCTGTTGGCTGACGAAGTGGGTTTAGGGAAAACCATTGAAGCCGGGATGATCCTGCATCAGCAACTGCTCTCTGGCGCTGCTGAACGTGTGCTGATTATCGTCCCGGAAACCTTACAGCATCAGTGGCTGGTAGAAATGCTGCGCCGTTTCAACCTGCGCTTTGCTCTGTTTGATGATGAGCGTTATGCCGAAGCTCAGCACGATGCTTACAACCCGTTCGATACCGAGCAGCTGGTGATTTGCTCGCTGGATTTTGCCCGTCGTAGCAAACAGCGTCTGGAACATCTCTGTGAAGCCGAGTGGGATCTACTGGTGGTCGATGAAGCGCATCACCTGGTGTGGAGCGAAGATGCGCCGAGCCGTGAATATCAGGCCATTGAACAACTGGCAGAGCACGTGCCGGGCGTTCTGCTGCTGACCGCAACCCCGGAACAGCTGGGGATGGAAAGCCACTTCGCCCGTCTGCGTCTGCTGGACCCGAACCGTTTCCACGATTTTGCGCAATTCGTTGAAGAGCAGAAAAATTATCGTCCGGTTGCGGACGCCGTTGCCATGCTGCTGGCAGGTAACAAACTGAGCAATGATGAACTGAACATGCTCGGTGAGATGATCGGCGAGCAGGATATCGAGCCGCTGTTGCAAGCAGCAAACAGCGACAGCGAAGATGCACAGAGCGCCCGTCAGGAGCTGGTTTCGATGCTGATGGATCGCCACGGCACCAGCCGCGTGCTGTTCCGTAACACGCGTAACGGTGTGAAAGGCTTCCCGAAACGCGAGCTGCACACCATTAAGCTGCCGCTGCCGACACAGTATCAGACGGCTATTAAAGTCTCCGGCATTATGGGCGCACGCAAAAGTGCGGAAGACCGCGCTCGCGATATGCTCTACCCGGAGCGTATTTATCAGGAATTTGAAGGTGATAACGCCACCTGGTGGAACTTCGATCCGCGCGTTGAGTGGCTGATGGGCTACCTGACCAGCCATCGCTCTCAGAAAGTGCTGGTGATCTGTGCCAAAGCTGCCACTGCGCTGCAACTGGAGCAGGTACTGCGCGAACGTGAAGGTATTCGCGCCGCGGTATTCCACGAAGGTATGTCGATTATTGAACGTGACCGCGCTGCCGCCTGGTTTGCTGAAGAAGACACCGGCGCACAGGTACTGCTGTGCTCGGAAATCGGTTCTGAAGGACGTAACTTCCAGTTCGCCAGCCACATGGTGATGTTTGACCTGCCATTCAACCCGGATCTGCTGGAGCAGCGTATTGGTCGTCTGGATCGTATCGGTCAGGCGCACGATATTCAGATCCATGTGCCTTATCTGGAGAAAACCGCTCAGTCGGTGCTGGTGCGCTGGTATCACGAAGGTCTGGATGCATTCGAGCACACCTGCCCGACCGGACGCACTATCTACGATAGCGTATACAACGATCTGATTAACTATCTGGCTTCACCGGATGAGACCGAAGGCTTTGACGATCTGATCAAAAACTGCCGCGAGCAACATGAAGCGCTGAAAGCACAGCTGGAACAGGGCCGTGACCGCCTGCTGGAAATCCACTCCAACGGTGGCGAAAAAGCCCAGGCACTGGCAGAAAGCATTGAAGAGCAGGATGACGATACCAACCTGATCGCCTTCGCCATGAACCTGTTCGATATTATCGGTATCAATCAGGACGATCGCGGCGACAACATGATCGTACTGACGCCGTCCGATCATATGCTGGTGCCGGACTTCCCTGGCTTGTCGGAAGATGGCATCACCATCACCTTTGATCGTGAAGTGGCGCTGGCGCGTGAAGATGCGCAGTTTATTACCTGGGAACATCCGCTGATCCGCAACGGTCTGGATCTGATCCTTTCTGGCGATACCGGTAGCAGCACGATTTCACTGTTGAAAAACAAAGCGTTGCCGGTAGGTACGCTGTTGGTGGAACTGATTTACGTGGTCGAAGCCCAGGCTCCGAAGCAGTTGCAGCTCAACCGCTTCCTGCCACCGACGCCGGTACGTATGCTGCTGGATAAAAACGGCAACAACCTGGCGGCGCAGGTGGAGTTTGAAACCTTTAACCGTCAGCTTAACGCGGTTAACCGTCACACCGGCAGCAAACTGGTTAACGCCGTGCAGCAGGATGTTCACGCGATCCTTCAGCTGGGTGAAGCACAGATCGAGAAATCTGCCCGTGCACTGATTGATGCCGCACGTAACGAAGCCGACGAAAAACTGTCTGCCGAGCTGTCTCGTCTGGAAGCTCTGCGTGCAGTGAACCCGAACATTCGTGACGACGAACTGACCGCCATTGAGAGCAACCGTCAGCAGGTAATGGAAAGCCTGGATCAGGCAGGCTGGCGTCTGGATGCCCTGCGTTTGATCGTTGTAACGCATCAGTAACGGAGCCGAAAATGGGGATGGAAAACTACAATCCACCGCAGGAACCCTGGTTGGTTATCCTGTATCAGGATGACCATATTATGGTGGTCAACAAGCCGAGCGGTTTGTTGTCTGTGCCGGGTCGTCTGGAAGAGCACAAAGACAGCGTGATGACGCGCATTCAGCGTGATTATCCGCAGGCAGAATCGGTGCATCGTCTGGATATGGCTACCAGCGGCGTGATTGTAGTGGCGCTGACCAAAGCCGCGGAGCGGGAGTTAAAACGCCAGTTCCGCGAGCGCGAGCCGAAAAAGCAGTATGTGGCCCGCGTCTGGGGGCATCCATCCCCTGCGGAAGGTCTGGTAGATCTGCCGCTGATTTGCGACTGGCCAAACCGCCCGAAACAGAAAGTCTGTTACGAAACAGGTAAACCTGCGCAGACGGAATATGAAGTGGTGGAGTATGCGGCGGATAACACGGCAAGAGTGGTGTTAAAACCGATTACCGGGCGTTCGCATCAGTTGCGTGTGCATATGCTGGCGCTGGGTCATCCGATTCTCGGCGATCGTTTTTATGCATCACCAGAAGCGAGAGCAATGGCACCGCGTTTGTTGCTACATGCAGAGATGTTGACGATTACCCATCCGGCATATGGCAATAGTATGACGTTTAAAGCACCAGCGGATTTTTAATAGTCACGCTGGCGAAGTTCGATAGGCCGGAGAAGGCGTTCACGCCGCATCCGGCAATTTTGCGCCGATTGCCTGATGCGACGCGGGCCGCGTCTTATCAGGCCTACACGTTGAAACTTATTTAAACCCTTTCTGCTGTTTTATCAGCTCATAGGCCTGCTGAATTTCCTGCGCTTTCTGCTTCGCCATCTCCATCATCTCTGGCGGTAAACCTTTCGCCACCAACTTATCGGGATGGTGTTCACTCATCAGCTTACGGTAGGCACGTTTGATGGTGGTCGCATCATCCGTCGGCTTCACGCCCAGCACATTACAGGCATCTTCCAGCGTCGGGCCACGCTGGGTTTGTTGCCAGTTACCACCGCCAGATTGCTGCTGATAACCGCCGCCAAACTGCGCCCCGCCCTGCATCATGCGCAAAAACTGGTCAAACTGGGCGCGGGAGATGCCTAACTCTTCGGCAATGACATACAGCACCGCCCGTTCATTCGGGTGCAGTGAACCATCAGCAAACGCCGCCTGAATCTGGATCTCCAGAAACATACGAATTAAGTCAAAACGACCAAAGCAAACACTGCGAAACTGGCGCATCTTTTCGCGCAGCGGGTAATTGTCTGATTTTCCCACCCGGAACGCGTTTTGCGCCGCAGTACGGGAAGCGCCATGCAGGTTCATTCGGTCCATCAACTGGCTGGCGATATGAATATCAGCCTCCGTGACGCGACCTTTGGATTTGGTTAAATGCCCCATCACTTCAAAAGTGGTGGCAAAAAACAGCGCCTGACGCTCACGCTGGTTGGCGAACCACGCCATTTTACGGCTACGGGCTTTATCAAACATATGGCCAATTAACAGGCCTAACACTACGCCCCAAAAGCCGCCGCCCATCAGTAAGGCCACGGCCACGCCAATGATTTTTCCCCAATACTGCATATATTCCCCAAATCGACACACGGATATCAGGGCTATCTCCCACAATATAAAGGTGCTTTTACCGTTTTCCGGCTGCGGTCAATTGTGGGACATCGCCTATAATTTGCATTATCATACCTGTCATTCAATGCCGTGCCTAACACCACTGACGCTATTCGGACAGGATTAACACTAGCGTAGAGATGACGAGTACGTTAGTCTCTGACCGTTTGTCACGCGCAACGTTACCGATGATGGAACAATAAAATCAACGTATGAAAAAACGTATCCCCACTCTCCTGGCCACCATGATTGCCACCGCCCTTTATAGTCAACAGGGACTGGCAGCCGACCTCGCCTCACAGTGCATGTTGGGCGTGCCAAGCTATGACCGTCCTCTGGTACAGGGCGATACCAATGACTTACCCGTGACTATCAATGCTGACCACGCGAAAGGGGACTACCCGGATGACGCCGTGTTTACTGGCAGCGTGGATATCATGCAGGGTAACAGCCGTCTGCAGGCCGACGAAGTGCAGCTCCATCAAAAAGAGGCACCAGGACAACCGGAGCCGGTACGTACCGTTGATGCGCTCGGTAATGTCCATTACGACGATAACCAGGTGATCCTCAAAGGGCCGAAAGGCTGGGCGAATCTGAACACCAAAGATACCAACGTCTGGGAGGGTGATTACCAGATGGTGGGTCGCCAGGGTCGCGGTAAAGCGGACCTGATGAAACAACGTGGCGAAAACCGCTATACCATTCTGGATAACGGTAGCTTTACCTCCTGTCTACCGGGTTCTGACACCTGGAGCGTGGTAGGTAGCGAAATTATTCATGACCGCGAAGAACAAGTTGCGGAGATCTGGAACGCCCGCTTTAAGGTGGGTCCGGTACCGATCTTTTATAGCCCATATTTGCAGTTGCCGGTGGGTGACAAACGTCGCTCTGGTTTCTTGATCCCGAACGCCAAGTACACCACCACCAACTACTTTGAGTTCTACCTGCCGTATTACTGGAACATCGCGCCAAATATGGATGCCACCATCACGCCGCATTATATGCATCGTCGTGGCAACATTATGTGGGAAAACGAATTCCGTTATCTCACCCAGGCGGGCGCAGGCTTGATGGAACTGGACTATCTGCCTTCGGATAAAGTCTATGAAGATGAACATCCAGAAGATAGCAATTCACGCCGTTGGTTGTTCTACTGGCAACACTCCGGAGTGATGGATCAGGTTTGGCGCTTTAACATCGACTACACCAAAGTCAGCGACCCGACCTATTTCAATGATTTTGATAATAAATATGGTTCCAGTACCGATGGCTACGCCACGCAAAAATTCAGCGTGGGCTATGCGGTGCAGAACTTTGACGCCACGCTTTCGACTAAACAATTCCAGGTTTTTGATGATACCAGTGGCAACAGCTATGCCGCTGAACCGCAGTTAGACGTCAACTACTACCATAACGATCTCGGCCCGTTTGATACCCGTGTTTATGGTCAGGCAGTGCATTTTGTTAATACAAACAGCAATATGCCGGAGGCTACTCGCGTTCATCTGGAGCCGACGATAAACCTGCCGTTATCTAACACCTGGGGCAGTATCAATACCGAAGCGAAGCTGCTGGCGACCCATTATCAGCAGACCAATCTCGACTGGTATAACAGCAACCCACAAAACAATAAGCTGGCTGATTCTGTTAACCGCGTAATGCCGCAATTTAAAGTTGACGGCAAAATGGTCTTCGAACGTGATATGGAAATGCTGGCGCCGGGTTATACCCAAACGCTGGAGCCGCGCGCGCAATACCTGTATGTACCGTATCGCGATCAGAGCGACATCTATAACTACGACTCCTCCTTGCTGCAATCCGATTACTCGGGCCTGTTCCGGGACCGGACTTATGGCGGTCTTGACCGTATAGCTTCCGCGAACCAGGTCACGACCGGTATCACAACTCGCGTATATGATGATGCAGCCGTTGAACGTTTTAATATTTCCGTTGGTCAAATCTACTATTTCACGGAGTCTCGCACTGGCGATGACAACATAACATGGGAGAATGACGACAAAACGGGCTCGCTGGTGTGGGCAGGCGATACTTACTGGCGTATCTCCGAGCGTTGGGGATTGCGTGGCGGGATTCAGTACGATACACGTCTGGATAACGTAGCGACCAGTAACTCCAGCATTGAATACCGTCGGGATGAAGACCGTCTGGTACAGCTGAATTACCGTTACGCCAGCCCGGAATATATTCAGGCTACGCTGCCTAAGTACTATTCCACAGCTGAGCAATATAAGAATGGTATTTCACAGGTAGGTGCCGTCGCCAGCTGGCCAATTGCCGATCGTTGGTCAATTGTTGGGGCCTACTATTACGACACCAATGCGAACAAGCAAGCCGACTCTATGTTAGGTGTGCAATACAGCTCCTGCTGCTATGCAATTCGCGTCGGTTACGAGCGGAAGCTGAACGGTTGGGATAACGATAAACAACATGCGGTATATGACAACGCAATCGGCTTTAACATCGAACTTCGCGGCCTGAGCTCCAACTACGGTCTGGGTACGCAAGAGATGCTGCGTTCGAACATTCTGCCGTATCAAAACACTTTGTGATTTGTTGATTTACCACGTAATCCGCAGTGCGGTTAATTGAAATGGAAAAAGTATGAAGAACTGGAAAACGCTGCTTCTCGGTATCGCCATGATCGCGAATACCAGTTTCGCTGCCCCCCAGGTAGTCGATAAAGTCGCAGCCGTCGTCAATAACGGCGTCGTGCTGGAAAGCGACGTTGATGGATTAATGCAGTCGGTAAAACTGAACGCTGCTCAGGCAAGGCAGCAACTTCCTGATGACGCGACGCTGCGCCACCAAATCATGGAACGTTTGATCATGGATCAAATCATCCTGCAGATGGGGCAGAAAATGGGAGTGAAAATCTCCGATGAGCAGCTGGATCAGGCGATTGCTAACATCGCGAAACAGAACAACATGACGCTGGATCAGATGCGCAGCCGTCTGGCTTACGATGGTCTGAACTACAACACCTATCGTAACCAGATCCGCAAAGAGATGATTATCTCTGAAGTGCGTAACAACGAGGTGCGTCGTCGCATCACCATCCTGCCGCAGGAAGTCGAATCCCTGGCGCAGCAGGTGGGTAACCAAAACGACGCCAGCACTGAGCTGAACCTGAGCCACATCCTGATCCCGCTGCCGGAAAACCCGACCTCTGATCAAGTGAACGAAGCGGAAAGCCAGGCGCGTGCCATTGTCGATCAGGCGCGTAACGGCGCTGATTTCGGTAAGCTGGCGATTGCTCATTCTGCCGACCAGCAGGCGCTGAACGGCGGCCAGATGGGCTGGGGCCGTATTCAGGAGTTGCCGGGGATCTTCGCCCAGGCATTAAGCACCGCGAAGAAAGGCGACATTGTTGGCCCGATTCGTTCCGGCGTTGGCTTCCATATTCTGAAAGTTAACGACCTGCGCGGCGAAAGCAAAAATATCTCGGTGACCGAAGTTCATGCTCGCCATATTCTGCTGAAACCGTCGCCGATCATGACTGACGAACAGGCCCGCGTGAAACTGGAACAGATTGCTGCCGATATCAAGAGTGGTAAAACGACTTTTGCTGCCGCAGCGAAAGAGTTCTCTCAGGATCCAGGCTCTGCTAACCAGGGCGGTGATCTCGGTTGGGCTACACCAGATATTTTCGATCCGGCCTTCCGTGACGCCCTGACCCGCCTGAACAAAGGTCAAATGAGTGCACCGGTTCACTCTTCATTCGGCTGGCATTTAATCGAACTACTGGATACCCGTAATGTCGATAAAACCGACGCGGCGCAGAAAGATCGTGCGTACCGCATGCTGATGAACCGTAAGTTCTCGGAAGAAGCAGCAAGCTGGATGCAAGAACAACGTGCCAGCGCCTACGTTAAAATCCTGAGCAACTAATGGTTAAAACCCAACGTGTTGTGATCACTCCCGGCGAGCCCGCCGGGATTGGCCCGGACTTAATTGTCCAGCTTGCACAGCGTGAGTGGCCGGTCGAACTGGTTGTTTGTGCCGATGCCACTCTCCTTACCGACCGGGCAGCGATGCTCGGTTTGCCGCTCACCCTCCGCCCTTATTCCCCCAACTCCCCTGCACAACCGCAAACTGCGGGCACATTAACGCTACTTCCTGTCGCGCTACGTGAATCTGTCACTGCGGGGCAGTTAGCGGTTGAAAATGGGCATTATGTGGTGGAAACGCTGGCGCGAGCGTGTGATGGCTGTCTGAACGGTGAATTTGCTGCGCTGATCACAGGCCCCGTGCATAAAGGCGTCATTAACGACGCAGGCATTCCGTTTACCGGTCATACCGAGTTTTTCGAAGAGCGTTCGCAGGCGAAAAAAGTGGTGATGATGCTGGCAACCGAAGAACTTCGCGTGGCGCTGGCAACGACGCATTTACCGCTGCGCGATATCGCAGATGCTATCACCCCTGCGCTTTTGCACGAAGTGATTGCTATTTTGCATCACGATTTGCGGACCAAATTTGGTATTGCCGAACCGCGCATTCTGGTCTGCGGGCTGAATCCGCACGCGGGCGAAGGCGGTCATATGGGTACGGAAGAGATAGACACCATTATTCCGGTGCTCGACGAGCTGCGGGCGCAGGGGATGAAACTCAACGGGCCGCTGCCTGCCGATACCCTGTTTCAGCCGAAATATCTCGATAACGCCGACGCCGTGCTGGCGATGTACCACGATCAGGGTCTTCCCGTGCTAAAATACCAGGGCTTCGGGCGCGGTGTGAACATTACGCTGGGCCTGCCCTTTATTCGCACATCAGTGGACCACGGCACCGCGCTTGAACTGGCGGGACGTGGCAAAGCCGATGTCGGCAGTTTTATTACGGCGCTTAATCTCGCCATCAAAATGATTGTTAACACCCAATGAATAATCGAGTCCACCAGGGCCACTTAGCCCGTAAACGCTTCGGGCAAAACTTTCTCAACGATCAGTTCGTGATCGACAGCATTGTTTCTGCCATTAACCCGCAGAAGGGCCAGGCGATGGTCGAAATCGGCCCCGGTCTGGCGGCATTGACCGAACCGGTCGGCGAACGTCTGGACCAGCTGACGGTCATCGAACTTGACCGCGATCTGGCGGCACGTCTGCAAACGCATCCATTCTTAGGCCCGAAACTGACGATTTATCAGCAGGATGCGATGACCTTTAACTTTGGCGAACTGGCCGAGAAAATGGGTCAGCCGCTGCGTGTTTTCGGCAACCTGCCTTATAACATCTCCACGCCGTTGATGTTCCATCTGTTTAGCTATACTGATGCCATTGCCGACATGCACTTTATGTTGCAAAAAGAGGTGGTGAATCGTCTGGTTGCAGGACCGAACAGCAAGGCGTATGGTCGATTAAGCGTCATGGCGCAATACTATTGCAACGTGATCCCGGTGCTGGAAGTACCGCCGTCAGCCTTTACACCACCACCCAAAGTGGATTCCGCCGTCGTGCGCCTGGTTCCTCATGCAACGATGCCTCACCCGGTTAAAGATGTTCGCGTGTTGAGTCGCATCACCACCGAAGCCTTTAACCAGCGTCGTAAAACCATTCGTAACAGCCTCGGCAACCTGTTTAGCGTCGAGGTGTTAACCGGAATGGGGATCGACCCGGCGATGCGAGCGGAAAATATCTCTGTCGCGCAATATTGCCAGATGGCGAACTATCTGGCGGAGAACGCGCCTTTGCAGGAGAGTTAACGATGATCAATTCGCCCCGAGTGTGTATTCAGGTTCAAAGCGTCTACATTGAGGCACAATCTTCACCTGATAATGAACGTTACGTTTTTGCTTATACCGTAACCATACGCAATCTGGGGCGAGCGCCAGTGCAGTTGTTGGGGCGTTACTGGCTGATCACCAATGGCAATGGCCGTGAAACCGAAGTCCAGGGCGAAGGAGTGGTTGGCGTCCAGCCACTTATCGCGCCTGGCGAAGAGTACCAGTACACCAGCGGTGCAATCATTGAAACCCCGCTGGGCACCATGCAGGGTCACTACGAAATGATCGATGAAAATGGCGTCCCTTTCAGCATCGACATTCCCGTATTCCGACTCGCCGTTCCCACACTCATTCATTAAAAGAATATGGCGACATACCTTATTGGCGACGTTCATGGTTGTTACGATGAACTGATCGCATTGCTGCATAAAGTAGAATTTACCCCTGGGAAAGATACCCTCTGGCTGACGGGCGATCTGGTCGCGCGCGGCCCGGGTTCGCTGGATGTTCTGCGCTATGTGAAATCCTTAGGCGACAGCGTACGTCTGGTGCTGGGCAATCACGATCTGCATCTGCTGGCGGTATTTGCCGGGATCAGCCGCAATAAACCGAAAGATCGCCTGACACCGCTGCTGGAAGCGCCGGATGCCGACGAGCTGCTTAACTGGCTGCGTCGCCAGCCTTTGCTGCAAATCGACGAAGAGAAAAAGCTGGTGATGGCCCACGCCGGGATCACGCCGCAGTGGGATCTGCAGACCGCCAAAGAGTGCGCGCGCGATGTAGAAGCGGTGCTGTCGAGTGACTCCTATCCCTTCTTCCTTGATGCCATGTACGGCGATATGCCAAATAACTGGTCACCGGAATTGCGGGGGCTGGGAAGACTGCGGTTTATCACCAACGCCTTTACCCGGATGCGTTTTTGCTTCCCGAACGGTCAACTGGATATGTACAGCAAAGAATCGCCGGAAGAGGCCCCTGCCCCACTGAAACCGTGGTTTGCGATTCCTGGCCCCGTCGCTGAAGAATACAGCATCGCCTTTGGTCACTGGGCATCGCTGGAGGGCAAAGGTACGCCGGAAGGTATTTACGCGCTGGATACCGGCTGCTGTTGGGGCGGGACATTAACCTGCCTGCGCTGGGAAGATAAACAGTATTTTGTCCAGCCGTCGAACCGGCATAAAGATATGGGTGAGGGAGAGGCGGCCGCGTCTTAACGCTTTACCATTCAGGGAGGAATAATGGCTGACTATTTTGAAATACGTGCTGATTACAATCAGCACACCATCACGGTTTATCAGGCTTACAATGATGCAATCGCTGACGTCGCCGTACGTGACGGGCGATTTGGCGCACCTTTTTCATTCAACCGCATGACCTGGATTAAACCCTCTTTTATGTGGATGATGGAGCGTAGCAACTGGGGACTGAAAAAAGATCAACAACGCATTCTCGCAATCCGAATCAAACGCACCTTCTTTGATACATTGCTGGAACAAGCGGTGCTAACCACGCCGGAAGCCCATGTCTATCCACATGCAGGAGTTTGGGAAACGTTATTTGCGCAAGCAAATGTATATGTTCAGTGGGACCCAGAACGCAGCATAAATGGCAAAAAACTGGAGCACCGATCATTACAGCTTGGTATTTCTCGTAACTTGATCAGTCAATTTAACGAAGACGCCATTGTTGCCATTGATGATCTGACGCCGCTGGTGCGAAAGTGTCATAACCTTTTGATAAACGGTAAAACAACACAGGCGAAATCCTTCCTGCCGCCAGAAAAAATTTATCCTGTTAGTGCAACTGCAAGAAAGGCTTGGGGAATGAAAAATTCCTGAGACAAATACGCGCCTATTAAGCGGAAAATATCTAAGTGCGACAAATCAACGCCGGGCTTAATACCAGAGAAATTATTCTGGAAATGATTGACGAAGCAGATGAACCCCCGTTTGCTGAGCAGCGAACCTGGCATCGCAGGCGAATCGCTTTTCTTTGTGAGTGCATCAGCGTTGCTGTCGACTACGGCTTCTTCTGTTCTGTCTCTCAGCAGTCAATAATGAACATAACCAGGATGGCTGAAGATGTATGGATAACAGAAAGTAAAACGACCCAACTCATTGATATCTGGCAGCAACTTAAGCAGCTTTATCCGCCAGAAACTATTCCCTATACCCAGCAGTTACCCGCTAAAGAATTGCTTGAACTGCTACTTTCCAGTCCTGACGATCTTCGAATAATTGAAATCCCTGACATCATCGGCGATGTTTTTGATGACCAAACCTGGATTCGATTATTCAAAAAACACTTTGCTGATGTTATCTAACTACGATGTGATGTGTAACAATCTAAAATACATCGCCAGACGACAGACCAAAAAGAAAGTATTTAGCAGATACTCAACATTCTGACTTCTGTACAGAAATAGCAGAGTTTAAAAACTTAAAATTTCCGGTACTCATCAGAGAAACATCCTGTTTCTTCTGCAAGTTCATTTAATGCCGAGATGGCATCCTCGTTTACTTCAGTCCACTGTAGAGTGGCTTGAGGGTTTAGACCTACGCAATGAGCGCGACTCACAAAATCGCGCTCACTGGTAAAATCAGACGTCTTATCGTTCAATTTGTAGTCATAGCAAAAACTTACCGCCGCTCCAGAATCTCAAAGCAATAGCTGTGAGAGTTCTGCGCATCAGCGTCGTGGAATTCGCTGAATACCGATTCCCAGTCATCCGGCTCGTAATCCGGGAAATGGGTGTCGCCTTCCACTTCTGCGTCAATATGCGTCAGATACAGTTTTTGCGCTTTTGGCAGGAACTGCTCATAAACGCGACCACCGCCAATCACCATGATTTCTGGTACGTCACCACACGCCGCGATGGCTTCATCAACCGATTTCACCCACGTTACACGATCGTCCGTACCCGGTTGACTGCTGAGGATAATATTTTTGCGTCCTGGCAGCGGACGACCGATGGATTCCCAGGTATGGCGGCCCATAATTACGGGTTTATTTAAGGTGTTGCGTTTAAACCAGGCGAGATCGGCAGGCAGGTTCCACGGCATGGCGTTTTCCATGCCGATAACGCGATCTACCGCTAACGCCGCAATCAGACTGATCATTGAGATTTCCCGATAAAAAAAATTGTCGCCACTATACGTAAAGCGTAAACCGTCGTCGACTGGTGCGAGGATGATGTTGAGGAAAATTTTATATTCTGCTGGCGAGTCCACGCTCTCCCACTGGACTCGCCGCATTACAATGAAATAAAAACAATTAGTTAGCTGTAAAGTGTGATTTACGTCACTCTTTATTAGGATGAGGGTTTCGTTTCCGGTTCATCCGCCATATTGCCAGTATGTTTCCCTTCTTCGGTTCCCTGCCAGCCATGTCGTTGAATTAATGACAGATGTTCACGGTCTTCGGTAATGATCTCACTTAACATCGCGCTGGTGCGTTTATAGACCGCCGCACGGGCTTTGGTGTCGTTCTCAACCATTGCCATCTCTTCCACCATCTGAATATTAAAGCGGCGGAACACATCGGCACGTTCTCGCGCTTCATACGGCCCCAGACCTAAACTTTCCAGTGCCAGACGCCCGGTTTTGAGCGCACCTTCGAAGGTTTCACGCTCCGGCTTTTCAACGCCTGCCTGACGCAAACGAATGTAGTGGTCGACATCGCGGGCGCGGGCAATAATCTGCAAATGCGGGAAATGTTCTTTCACCATCTCTGTCAGTTGCAGGTTGGTTTGCGGATCGTCGATGGCGTTAATCAGCACTTCCGCTTTCGCCGCTCCGGCAGATTCCAGTAAATCCATCCGCGTGGCATCGCCATAAAACACTTTCATACCAAATTTACGCAAGGTTTCGATATGGTCCGGATCGTGATCGAGCACCACCATTTTCACCCCGCTGGAGAGCAGTAAACGTCCGGTTATCTGCCCAAAACGACCGAATCCGGCGATGATTACCCGCGGCTGTTCTTCGTCGATCTCATCGGCTTCACGCGCCTCTTCAGTAGAAGATTGCTCAAGGCGATTGAGGATCACCAGCAGAATCGGCGTTGCCGCCATCGACAGCGCCACCGCCAGGGTCAGCGATTTCGCCCACTCCGGCTCCAGCACATTCGCCATTTGCGCCGCGCCAAACACCACAAAAGCAAACTCACTACCCTGCCCTAACAACACCGCAAACCAGCGACGCTGTTTATTCGGCACCTGCAACGGTCGGGCAATCAGCCACAGCATGGCGATTTTGATGATGAGGAAACCGAGCAGCAGAATGACAATACGCAATGGGTTTTCAATCAGCGTGCCAAAGTCTATCGACATGCCAACGCCAATGAAAAACAGCCCCAGCAGCAAACCTTTAAAGGGTTCGATATCGCTTTCCAGCGCATGACGATATTCCGAGCTTGCCAGCAGTACGCCCGCCAGAAACGCGCCCATCGCCATCGACAAGCCGACCTCTTCCAGCAGCAAACCAAAGCCAAACACGAGGAATAACGCCACGGCACTAAACACTTCCCGCAAGCCAGAGCGGGCTACAAAACGCAGCGCCGGACGCGTGACATAGCGCCCCAGCAATACCACCAGCACCAGCGCACCCGCCACTTTTAACGCCGAGAGAGCAAATGCGCCCATCGTCGTCGAGGCACTGCTCGCCGCCAGTAGCGGGATCATCGCCACCAGCGGGATCGCCGCGATATCCTGGAACAGCAGCACCGCAAAGGCACTGCGGCCCATCTGCGTCACCATCAGATTACGTTCATTCATCGCCTGCATGGCAATCGCCGTAGAGGAGAGCGCCAGCGTCATGCCGATCAGTTCCGCGACCTGCCAGCGCAGCCCAAGCAACATACAGAACAGCCCCAGCAGGCCGCCGCAAATCACCATCTGCAATGCGCCACCACCGAACACCGCCGCACGCAGCTTCCACAGCCTTTGTGGATCGAGTTCGAGGCCGATAATAAACAGCATCAGCACCACGCCAATCTCGGCAAAGTGCAGGATAGATTCGGCATCGGTCACCAGTCGCAGCCCCCACGGGCCAATAATACAACCCGCGATCAGGTAGCCAAGTACCGATCCCAGACCAAGACGTACCGCAATGGGGACAATCAGCGCCGCCGAACCGAGATAAATCAGCGCCTGAATCAGCGTATGGCTATCCATGATGTGCCTCCTGCCATTCCAGCAGACGTTGCTTATAGTGACGCGCCTGTCCTTCGAGGGTTTCGTCGTCACAAATAAAGGTGCAGTGCATGGCAAACGGTGGCAGCCAGTTCAGCCCGCAGTAGATTGCCGTCGCCTGTAGCGGCTGCGACAGCACATCAAAGCCCGGATGCGCACCAATCTCAAAATGGCTTTCCCCACCGCCGGTCGTCACCGCCCACAGCAAATGTTTGCCATGCAGCGCCGTGCCGCCGTGACCGTAAGCCCAGCCGTGCGAGAAGACTTTATCGATCCAAAGTTTGAGGAGCGGTGGAATGCTGTACCACTGCATCGGGTGCTGCCAGACGATCAGATCGGCGCGAGACAGCGCCTCCTGCTCGGCGGCAATATCGATATTGAAGTCAGGATAGAGTTGATAAAGAGAGCGAATTTCGACGCCTTCCAGCGTCCTTGCCTGTTCAAGCATCCGTTTATTCGCATGGGAATGATGCGGATACGGATGCGCATAAATTATAAGAATCATAGGTAGCCCGCGTGATTACGCCTTTGTTTTCCCACAAAGTGTAGTCATATATTCACGCGGCTTATAGTCAATAATATTGATTCAGAAAAGAGAGAAATCTGAACAAATTACCCCATTCTCTGCCCGCGGATCGTCATATTGCTGGTCTGCGCCAGTGACATCCCTCGAGTCTCCGGAGCAAACGCTACGGAAATCAACAAGCCAAATAGCGAGATACCCGCCCCCATCAGCATGGTGCTACTGATGCCGTAATTATTGATAAAGATTGGCAGTGCCCAGGTCGAAACAATGGTGCCAATACGGCTTAAGGACATAATCACGCCCACGGCAGAGGCGCGGATATCCGTCGGGAAGAGTTCATTAGGATAGAGCCACTGCAAATTACCCGGCCCGCCAGAGAAAAAGGCATACACCGCAAATGCCATCACTACCAGCCAGATCCCCATATCCGGGATCAGCCCCAAAACCGCCAGCGCCAGCGTCATCATGGCAAAACTGCCAATCAACAATGGACGCCGTCCGGCGGTGTTTAACCACAGCATCGGCGGAATACAGCCAAGCATAAAGAACAGGCTAATCACCACATTCCCCAACGCCGCGTTTTTGCCAACTCCCAATCCCAACAAACCAACGATTTGCGGGCCAAAGGTGTAAATGGCGAACATGGGGATCACCTGGCAGGTCCAGATGGCGGCAACAAACAGAACAAAAGGAAAATGGCGGCGATTAAACAGATCGCGAAAACGGGTTTGCTGCGGCTGCTCTTCATCGAAAGCCACCGGTTCGCCAAACAGTTTTATCATCATCTCTTCGCACTCTTTTACTCGCCCTTTGCGTAACAACCAGCGGGGAGATTCAGGCAGTTCGAATCGACCAATCAAAATCAACAAACAGGGGATCGCTGCGCTACCCAGCATCCAGCGCCAACCACCTTCCACATCATAAAGCCAGTAACCGACCAGATCGGCGCAGGTCGCGCCGACATACCACATCGCGGCAATAAAGCTGATGGAAAACGCCCGCTGACGGGTACTGGAGAACTCGGTGATCATTGAGGTGGCGATGGGATAATCCGCACCGATGACAATGCCGATAAGTACCCGCATCACCAACAGTTCGACGGGGGATGAGACAAACATCGTCGCCACAGATATCACGCCGATGGCGATGATATCAATGAGGAACATTTTGCGCCGTCCGACTTTATCGGAGATATAGCCAAACAGCGATGTGCCAACGAACAGCCCGGCGAGCGTTCCCGCGCCCAGCAAGCCAATCCAGTCAGCGTCCAGTTTCAGCGCCGGAGTCAGTTGCTCCAGCGCCACGCCAATCATTACCAGTACATAACCATCCAGAAACGGACCACCGCTTCCCCACAGCAAAATGCGGCGGTGAATAGAGGAGAATTTAAGATCGTCAAAGTTTCTGGACGGTTGCATGGGTTATTCCTGTTTTTTTGCAATGAGAGTCAGTACGGCGTTACGTATCAAACCAACATCAGCCGTAACGGAACTCCACACCAAAGGTGCCGCGCGGGTATTCCCACTGTTCCAGCGCCGACCCCAGCCCCAGAATGCGACAGGTGCCGCACTCCAGACATCCGGCGTAATCGAAGCGCACACTGCCGTCATCCTGCTTCTTGTACAGACCTGCGGGGCACGCTTTCACCAGCAGCTCCAGCGCCTGTTTATCGGCATCGGCCTTCACAACAATGTGCGGATGCTCTTCATCGACATTGAATTTATTGACGCCCAGTTTGACGTCCACATTGACGGGAGAAGTCATAAAACGGTCACTCCTTTCATGCCATCCTTGATCAGATTGATGAAGCCCACTTTCTTGCCGTGGCGGAGGATTTTCTTGCGCATCAGTTCCGGCGCACTGCCGTCAATGGTGAACAGGTCACGCGCCACGCCCACCACCAGTTCCGGGTAGCCGTTAAACATGCGTGGGTTATCAAGGAACGCCGGTAGTTTCTGGTACATGCGCATATCGCGCAGCGGGCCACTCTCAAGATGCTGACGATATTCCGCGAGTTTTTGCTTACTGAAATCGTCGCTTTTCATCGCTGAAAGCACAGTTTTTGCTGCTGCTTCCCCGGCGGCAATCGCCAGATCCATACCGCGAATGGTAAAACCGAGGTTCATACACATTCCGGCGGCATCACCGGCAATCAGTACGCCGTCACCAACCAACTCCGGCAGCATGTTGATGCCTGCTTCCGGCACTACGTGAGCGGAATATTCCACCAGCTTGCCGCCTGCGATCAGCGGTGCAACGGCCGGATGTTGTTTGAAATCTTCCAGCATTTGCGGCACCGATTTTTTTGCGTCATGCAGATGATGCAAACCACAAACCAGCCCCAGCGACAGGGTATTTTCATTGGTATAAAGGAAGCCACCGCCCATCAGGCCATCGGTGGGTGATCCCGCAAACAGGCAAGCCGCGCCCTGATTACCCTGCAACTGAAAACGGTCTTCGATAACCGACTTCGGTAACTCGATCAGTTCCTTCACGCCAACCGCCACATCCGTCGGTTTAACGCGTTTTGCCATCCCCAGCTTTTCGGCAAGGATGGAATTCACCCCATCAGCAAGGATCACCGTTTTCGCTTCAATCACATCGCCATCAGCTTCTACGCCGACAACTTTGCCATCGCGCTGTACGAGGTTATCGACGCGGATCCCGGTAATTAACTGCGCGTCCGCTTCTTCGGCCTGCTCCATCAGCCAGGCATCAAATTTACTGCGCAAAACGGAGTAAGAACGCTGGGATGGCGAGGTTTCGTCGCCATTGCAGTAGTCCATAGTCATCGCTGACTTTTCCGTCATAAACGCGAGTTTTTCATGGGTGATCAGGCGTTCTACGGGGGCGGAGTCAGCGAAACCAGGAATAATGTGTTCCAGACTGTGGGCATAGAGACGCCCGCCGGTGACGTTCTTGGCACCTGCGGAATTGCCTCGCTCGATAACTAACACTTGCGCACCTTCGCGGGCGAGCACCAGTGCGGCAACCGAACCGGCAAGCCCTGCACCGACGATGATGGCGTCAAAGATATCTTCGGACATAAGAGCTCCCTGTCAGCGGCAGGGCCAAAATGCAGCCCTGCCAGAGTGGATCAACGCGCTAAAGCTGCGGTCAGTGCCGGAAGGATTTTCACGGCGTCGCCAACAATGCCGTAATCCGCGTACTGGAAGATCGGCGCATTTTTATCTTTGTTGATGGCGAAAATGGTTTGCGACGCATTAGCGCCAACCATGTGCTGGATCTGCCCGGAGATCCCCACCGCCAGGTACAGTTCAGGTTTCAGCATCAGGTTGGAGATACCGACATAGCGTTCGTGCTCCATCCATTTTTCGTTTTCCGCCACCGGACGAGAACAGGCCAGCTCCGCACCTATCGCCTTACAAAGCTGTTCTGCCAGCGCAATGTTCTCTTTGCTGCCAATACCGCGACCGACGCTGACCACCAGTCGGGCTTTGTCGAGATCGACGCTGTTGCTCTGACGCGCCTGGGTTGCCGTGCGGGTAATCGCCACAGCCGGAGCCTGCCACTCCACGGTGTGCGTTTCGCCAGTGCGTGACGCGTCTGGCTGAGCCGCATCGAACGTGCCGCTGCTGATGGTCAGTACCGCATACGGCGTGGCAATGCGTTCTTCGCCAATCGCCAGACCGCCGTAAACCATGTGTTTCACTGTCGCTTTACCGTCCTGTACGCTGACGGTGCTGGCATCGTTAGACACCGCCGCTTTAAGGCGATAACCCAGTTTTGCCGCCAGTAATTTGCCGCGACGGGTGTTTGGCAACAGCACCAGACCGTCTGCGCCGTGCTGGCGAATAGTGTCAGCCATGACACCGGCGTAATCTTCGATCATCCGCTCGTCCGGTTTGCCGCTTAATTTCCAGACATGATTAGCGCCGAGCTGGATTGCCTGTGCGCCGTCGGCATCATTGAGGACAAAAGTGTTGATTTGATTAGCTAAAGCCTGCGCACCGTTCATCAGTTCCGGCAGACGAGAAGGGGTATCGCTGAATACCCAGACTTGAGAAAACGTGTTCATAGCATCCCCTGTAATTAAATGACTTTGCGAAGATTTTCAGCAAATGCGGCGATCTGTTCTTCGCCGTCGCCTTCAATCACGATGCGCTGACGCTCGCGCTGTTTCGGCGCGGCAACCTGTTGTTCTGACCAGGCTGCCTCTGCGTTAAAACCGATATCCGCCGCCGACCATACCTGGACTGGCTTTTTCGCCGCGCCGAGAATGGCTTTCATCGAAGGAATTTGTGGGGAGTTGATATCAGTGGAAACAGCAACAACCGCAGGCAGCGGAATGCTTAAGGTTTCGGTTTCATCTTCCAGTTCGCGCTCAACGGTGAGGGTATCTGCCGTCAGGGAGATAATTTTGCTGACGCCGTTAACTGCCGGAATATTGAGGATTTCGCCTACCAGCAAACCAACCTGCTGGGCATAAAGGTCGGAAGAACCATCGCCACAGAGGATCAAATCAAAGCCTGCTTTCTGGGCGGCGGCAGCCAGTGCGCTCGCCGTTTGTTGCGGCAGTGCCTGCTCGAACTGGTCATCAATCACCACAATCAGTTCATCCGGACCGCGCGATAGCACATCTTTACGCCCTTTGGCGTTGGTCAGGGCTTTTCCGCCCACACTTAAGGCCGTCACCTGCCCCTCTGCTGCCTGTTGCTTTAGCTGGCAAGCCGCTTCAATAGCGTTGAGATCGTATTGGCTTATTTTGGCATCGGCTTTACTGAAGTCTAACGAACCATCAGCATTATTGACCGCAATATCCTGTTCATCAGGCACGCACTTATAGCAAGTAATAATCTTCATTGCATCTCCAGAAATCATGAAGGAAACGTCGTTCATATCGGTGGTGTTAATTACAGATATCACGCCCTTTAATTCGGAAATAAAACTTTAATCACCAATATTGAAAATGTCACACGCAGATAAATCCAACTTTCAATATTGTTAAGCTCCTCACCAATATTGAAAACATGGCGTAGCAAAAAGAAATTTTCAATATTGTTTTATGGATCACCAATATTGAAAGTCAGATGCTATTTTTTTACTCACAATCAAACTCATCACATTGATAAACAATGAATATTTACACAAAAACGCCCTGTTTTTACCCGATAAAAAACTGTGACTAACATCACAGAATGCAGCCAATTGAATACCCATTATGAGTTAGCCATTAACGCGTCCACGAGGTTAATAATAATTATATTAAATGTTAACAAAAATAAAACAAACGGGAACGCAAAATAAATATTCGTTTTCACAGTGGAATTAACTCATGAAGAATGAAAAGAGAAAAACGGGAATAGAACCGAAGGTTTTCTTTCCGCCATTAATAATCGTCGGCATACTTTGTTGGCTTACAGTCAGAGATCTGGATGCGGCGAATGTCGTTATTAATGCTGTATTCAGTTACGTCACCAATGTATGGGGATGGGCATTTGAATGGTATATGGTAGTGATGCTTTTCGGTTGGTTCTGGCTGGTGTTTGGCCCGTATGCCAAAAAGCGTTTAGGTAACGAACCACCTGAATTTAGTACCGCCAGTTGGATCTTTATGATGTTCGCCTCCTGTACGTCTGCTGCCGTACTGTTCTGGGGATCGATTGAGATCTACTACTACATCTCCACCCCGCCGTTTGGCTTAGAACCGAACTCGACAGGGGCGAAAGAGTTGGGGCTGGCTTACAGCTTGTTCCACTGGGGACCTCTGCCGTGGGCCACTTACAGCTTCCTTTCTGTCGCCTTCGCTTACTTCTTCTTTGTCCGCAAAATGGAAGTGATTCGCCCCAGCTCCACCCTGGTGCCGCTGGTGGGTGAAAAACACGCCAAAGGGTTGTTCGGTACCATCGTCGACAACTTCTATCTCGTCGCCTTGATTTTCGCGATGGGTACCAGTCTGGGCCTTGCCACGCCGCTGGTGACCGAGTGTATGCAATGGTTGTTTGGCATTCCGCATACCCTGCAACTGGACGCTATCATCATTACCTGCTGGATTATCCTCAACGCCATTTGCGTCGCCTGCGGTCTGCAAAAAGGGGTACGTATCGCCAGTGACGTGCGTAGTTACCTGAGCTTCCTGATGCTGGGTTGGGTGTTCATTGTCAGCGGTGCCAGCTTCATCATGAACTACTTCACCGATTCGGTGGGGATGTTGCTGATGTATCTGCCGCGCATGTTGTTCTATACCGATCCCATCGCTAAAGGCGGCTTCCCGCAGGGCTGGACCGTGTTCTACTGGGCATGGTGGGTGATTTACGCTATCCAGATGAGTATCTTCCTCGCCCGCATCTCCCGTGGTCGTACCGTGCGTGAACTGTGCTTCGGCATGGTGCTGGGGCTGACAGCGTCAACCTGGATCCTGTGGACTGTACTCGGTAGTAACACTCTGCTGTTGATGGATAAAAACATCATCAACATTCCAAATCTGATCGAACAGTACGGTGTGGCGCGCGCCATCATCGAAACCTGGGCCGCTCTGCCACTCAGCACCGCCACCATGTGGGGCTTCTTCATCCTCTGCTTTATTGCCACCGTTACGCTGGTTAACGCCTGCTCTTATACCCTGGCGATGTCCACTTGCCGCGAAGTACGCGATGGTGAAGAACCACCGCTGCTGGTGCGTATCGGCTGGTCAATTCTGGTTGGCATTATCGGTATTGTTCTGCTGGCGCTCGGCGGCCTGAAACCGATTCAAACCGCCATTATCGCCGGAGGATGCCCGCTGTTCTTCGTCAACATTATGGTGACGCTCTCCTTTATTAAAGACGCGAAACAGAACTGGAAAGATTAATTAACCCCCAAAATATCAAGAGGTTGAAAGATGGATTTTAATTTAAATGATGAGCAGGAACTGTTTGTCGCCGGTATCCGCGAACTGATGGCCAGCGAAAACTGGGAGGCCTATTTTGCCGAGTGCGACCGTGACAGCGTCTACCCGGAACGTTTTGTCAAAGCACTGGCGGATATGGGTATCGACAGTCTGCTGATCCCTGAAGAGCACGGTGGTCTGGACGCGGGGTTTGTTACTCTCGCCGCCGTGTGGATGGAGCTGGGACGTCTGGGGGCACCAACCTATGTGCTGTACCAGTTGCCGGGCGGGTTCAATACCTTCCTGCGCGAAGGCACACAAGAGCAGATCGACAAGATTATGGCTTTCCGCGGCACCGGTAAGCAGATGTGGAACTCAGCGATTACCGAACCGGGTGCGGGCTCCGACGTGGGTAGCCTGAAAACGACTTATACCCGTAGAAATGGTAAGATTTATCTTAATGGTAGTAAGTGTTTTATTACCAGTAGCGCCTACACCCCGTACATCGTGGTGATGGCGCGCGACGGGGCTTCTCCGGACAAACCTGTCTACACCGAATGGTTTGTTGATATGAGCAAACCGGGCATCAAAGTGACCAAACTTGAAAAGCTCGGTCTGCGTATGGATAGCTGCTGTGAAATCACTTTTGACGACGTGGAACTGGACGAGAAAGACATGTTCGGTCGGGAAGGTAACGGCTTTAACCGCGTCAAAGAAGAGTTCGACCATGAACGTTTCCTGGTAGCCCTGACCAACTACGGTACGGCGATGTGCGCCTTTGAAGATGCGGCGCGCTACGCCAACCAGCGTGTGCAGTTTGGCGAGGCTATTGGTCGTTTCCAGTTGATTCAGGAAAAATTCGCCCACATGGCGATCAAATTAAACTCCATGAAAAACATGCTGTATGAAGCAGCGTGGAAAGCAGACAACGGCACCATCACCTCTGGCGATGCAGCGATGTGCAAATACTTCTGCGCCAATGCGGCATTTGAAGTGGTGGATAGCGCAATGCAGGTGCTGGGCGGTGTCGGGATTGCGGGCAACCACCGCATCAGCCGCTTCTGGCGTGACCTGCGTGTAGACCGCGTTTCCGGAGGATCTGACGAAATGCAGATCCTGACGCTGGGTCGCGCGGTGCTGAAGCAATACCGCTAAGTCCGTGCGCTGCCTGATGCGACGCTGACGCGTCTTATCAGACCTACGGGAGCACGAATGTAGGCCGGATAAAGCGTTTACGCCGCATCCGGCAGTCATTCGCTACATAAATTTTTCAGGAGCTAATAATGGATCATCTACCCATGCCGAAATTCGGGCCGTTGGCCGGATTGCGCGTTGTCTTCTCCGGTATCGAAATCGCCGGACCGTTTGCCGGGCAAATGTTCGCAGAATGGGGTGCGGAAGTTATCTGGATCGAGAACGTCGCCTGGGCCGACACCATTCGCGTTCAACCGAACTACCCGCAACTCTCCCGCCGCAATTTGCACGCGCTGTCGTTAAATATTTTCAAAGATGAAGGCCGCGAAGCGTTTCTGAAATTAATGGAAACCACCGATATCTTCATCGAAGCCAGTAAAGGTCCGGCCTTTGCCCGTCGTGGCATTACCGATGAAGTACTGTGGCAGCACAACCCGAAACTGGTTATCGCTCACCTGTCCGGTTTTGGTCAGTACGGCACCGAGGAGTACACCAATCTTCCGGCCTATAACACTATCGCCCAGGCCTTTAGTGGTTACCTGATTCAGAACGGTGATGTTGACCAGCCAATGCCTGCCTTCCCGTATACCGCCGATTACTTTTCTGGCCTGACTGCCACCACGGCGGCGCTGGCAGCACTGCATAAAGTGCGTGAAACCGGCAAAGGCGAAAGCATCGACATCGCCATGTATGAAGTGATGTTGCGCATGGGCCAGTACTTCATGATGGATTACTTCAACGGCGGCGAAATGTGCCCGCGCATGACCAAAGGTAAAGATCCCTACTACGCCGGTTGCGGTCTGTATAAATGCGCCGACGGCTACATCGTGATGGAACTGGTGGGCATTACTCAAATTGCAGAGTGCTTTAAAGATATTGGCCTCGCGCATCTGCTCGGCACGCCAGAAATTCCGGAAGGCACTCAACTTATACACCGTATCGAATGCCCTTACGGCCCACTGGTAGAAGAGAAACTCGATGCCTGGCTGGCGGCACATACCATCGCAGAAGTTAAAGAACGCTTTGCCGAACTGAATATCGCCTGTGCCAAAGTACTGACCGTACCGGAACTGGAAAGCAATCCACAGTATGTGGCTCGCGAATCAATCACTCAGTGGCAAACGATGGATGGTCGCACCTGCAAAGGGCCGAACATCATGCCGAAATTCAAAAATAACCCCGGACAAATCTGGCGCGGAATGCCCTCACATGGCATGGACACGGCTGCCATTTTGAAAAATATCGGCTACAGCGAAAACGACATTCAGGAGTTGGTCAGCAAAGGTCTGGCCAAAGTTGAGGACTAAACGCGTGGCGTCAGTCAGCTTGCCTGACTAGCGCCCGCCCAATAACAAACGAACAAAAATGGATAGAGGTGCAATGGATATCATTGGCGGACAACATCTACGTCAAATGTGGGACGATCTGGCGGACGTTTACGGTCATAAAACGGCGCTGATTTGTGAATCCAGCGGCGGAGTCGTTAACCGGTATAGTTATCTTGAGTTAAATCAGGAGATTAACCGCACGGCAAACCTGTTTTATACGCTGGGGATTCGCAAAGGCGACAAGGTTGCTCTACATCTCGACAACTGCCCGGAATTTATCTTTTGCTGGTTCGGGCTGGCAAAAATTGGCGCGATTATGGTGCCGATTAACGCCCGCCTGTTACGCGAGGAAAGCGCGTGGATCCTGCAAAATAGCCAGGCGTGCCTGCTGGTGACCAGTGCGCAATTCTATCCCATGTATCAACAGATTCAGCAGGAAGATGCCACGCAGTTGCGGCACATTTGCCTGACAGATGTGGCACTTCCCGCTGATGATGGCGTGAGTTCGTTTACTCAACTGAAAAATCAACAACCTGCCACCTTGTGCTATGCACCGCCGCTATCGACTGACGATACGGCGGAAATTCTCTTCACCTCCGGCACTACCTCCCGACCGAAAGGTGTGGTGATTACCCATTACAACCTGCGCTTCGCTGGATATTACTCCGCCTGGCAGTGTGCACTGCGTGACGATGACGTCTACCTGACGGTAATGCCTGCGTTTCATATCGATTGCCAGTGTACTGCGGCGATGGCGGCGTTTTCTGCCGGGGCCACCTTTGTGCTGGTCGAGAAATACAGCGCCCGCGCCTTCTGGGGACAGGTGCAGAAGTACCGCGCCACCATTACCGAATGTATTCCGATGATGATCCGTACCTTGATGGTGCAACCGCCTTCTGCGAACGATCAGCAACACCGCCTGCGGGAAGTGATGTTTTATCTCAACTTGTCGGCGCAGGAAAAAGACGCATTTTGTGAACGCTTCGGCGTTCGCTTGCTGACGTCTTATGGGATGACGGAAACCATTGTGGGCATTATCGGCGATCGCCCTGGCGATAAACGGCGCTGGCCGTCGATTGGTCGGGCGGGCTTTTGCTACGAAGCGGAGATCCGCGACGATCACAATCGCCCGCTCCCGGCAGGTGAGATCGGTGAAATCTGTATTAAAGGCGTACCAGGGAAAACCATCTTCAAAGAGTATTTTCTCAACCCGAAAGCCACTGCGAAAGTGCTGGAAGCCGACGGCTGGCTACATACCGGCGATACCGGATACCGCGACGAAGAGGGCTTTTTTTATTTCGTCGATCGCCGCTGCAATATGATCAAACGCGGTGGCGAGAATGTCTCCTGCGTGGAGCTCGAAAATATCATCGCCACCCATCCAAAAATTCAGGATATCGTGGTTGTGGGAATTAAAGATTCGATACGCGATGAAGCCATCAAAGCATTTGTGGTGCTGAATGAAGGTGAAACATTGAGCGAAGAGGAATTTTTCCGCTTCTGCGAACAAAATATGGCGAAATTTAAAGTGCCCTCTTATCTGGAGATCAGAAAAGATCTGCCACGTAATTGCTCGGGGAAAATAATTAGAAAGAATCTGAAATAAATGAAACGGCAGGGAACTACCCTGCCAGCTAATAATCACGCTCTAAAACAATATGCATTTTTTGCAGGGATGTTGTCGTCCCTGAAAAAGCAAAAATGGAGAAAAGGAATGAGTGAATCATTACATCTGACCCGCAATGGATCAATTCTGGAAATTACCCTTGATCGTCCAAAAGCGAATGCTATTGATGCAAAAACCAGCTTTGAAATGGGCGAAGTATTTCTAAATTTCCGTGACGATCCGCAATTACGTGTCGCCATTATTACCGGTGCCGGAGAGAAATTCTTTTCCGCGGGCTGGGATTTAAAAGCGGCAGCAGAAGGCGAAGCACCGGATGCTGACTTTGGCCCGGGAGGTTTTGCGGGATTAACCGAAATTTTCAATCTCGACAAACCGGTCATCGCAGCTGTGAACGGCTATGCCTTTGGCGGCGGCTTTGAACTGGCGCTGGCGGCAGATTTTATTGTTTGTGCCGATAACGCCAGCTTCGCCCTACCGGAAGCCAAACTGGGCATCGTTCCTGACAGCGGCGGCGTGCTGCGTCTGCCGAAGATCCTGCCGCCTGCCATCGTCAATGAAATGGTGATGACCGGCAGACGAATGGGCGCAGAAGAGGCGCTGCGTTGGGGGGTAGTCAACCGCGTGGTTAGCCAGGCGGAACTGATGGATAACGCCCGCGAACTGGCGCAGCAGCTGGTTAACAGCGCTCCGCTGGCGATTGCGGCGCTGAAAGAGATCTACCGCACCACCAGCGAAATGCCGGTAGAAGAAGCGTATCGCTATATTCGCAGCGGCGTGTTGAAAAACTATCCATCGGTTCTGCATTCGGAGGATGCCATTGAAGGGCCGCTGGCGTTTGCCGAGAAGCGCGATCCAGTGTGGAAAGGACGTTAACAACCGTGAGCTATTACGCCTTTGAGGGGTTAATTCCGGTGGTTCACCCGACGGCGTTTGTCCATCCCAGTGCAGTCTTGATTGGCGATGTGATTGTGGGAGCCGGTGTCTACATCGGTCCACTCGCCTCACTGCGTGGTGACTACGGGCGGTTGCTCGTGCAAGCGGGAGCCAATATTCAGGATGGCTGCATTATGCATGGCTACTGCGACACTGACACCATCGTTGGGGAAAACGGCCATATCGGGCACGGAGCGATCCTGCATGGTTGTGTGATTGGTCGCGATGCACTGGTCGGGATGAACAGCGTGATTATGGATGGCGCGGTCATTGGCGAAGAGAGCATTGTTGCCGCTATGAGCTTTGTCAAAGCGGGCTTTCGCGGCGAGAAACGCCAGTTGTTGATGGGTACGCCAGCCCGCGCTGTACGCAGCGTGAGTGACGACGAGTTACACTGGAAACGGTTGAATACTAAAGAGTATCAGGATCTTGTCGGGCGCTGTCATGCATCGTTACATGAAACGCAACCACTGAGGCAAATGGAGGGAAATCGCCCCCGTTTGCAGGGGACGACGGATGTTGCGCCGAAACGGTAACATCGTCGGATGCGGCATAAACGCCTTATCCGACCTGGCTGGAGAGCAACCGTAGGCCGGATAAGATGCGCCAGCATCGCATCCGGCGACCAGGTCGCACGGTATCATCGAAATGACATTAACGACGCATACTCTTTGACAACATCATCTGCCACTTCTGCTCGCGGTTAAGTTCCGTGAGCGGAACGGCAGGAATACGCGGCGTCTTTCTTACGCCGACTAATTTTTCCCGACTGTTATTGCGCAGGCGCGCGTAAATTTGCTCATCGATATCGACCACTTTAACCAGTCGCTGACACTGGCATCCCCGCCCTTCCAGCTTATTAGGGATCATCTTAACTTCGCAGCTTATTTCTGTGACTTCCGACAGAATATAAGTCAGGGTATTAACCGCCTTGCTGTGTTCAATATCGAAATGAATAGAGATCTCTCTTGCTATCACCCACCGATTTTCAGCCATCATCCATTCGGCGATTAACAAGTAGAGTGGTTTTTCAACATATCCTTCACACATACGAACTCCAGTTTCACAAATTAAAAGTCTGGCTATGACTCGTTTTGAAGCAATTAAACAAGGCCATATTAAAATTGTGGATATATCGATAGTATGCAACTTCACCGTCGATAAGTGTGAGCTAAATCCTGCTTATGTCATCAAAAATATCGATTCCCCAAAAGATTTACTTAATGGGCAAAAAAAACGGTCCTCATCAGAGAACCGTATTAGTTATTCGATCAAATTAGCGGATGAAAAATATCCGCCATGACACGCTATTATTTGATCTGCGCGTGCATTTCCTGCACCGAAATTACTTTTTCAGTCGCATCGGCATTCAGCGCCATCGCGGTAGCGAAACCACCGTTCAGGGTGGTGTCATAATGCACTTTATATTGCAGCGCACTGCGACGGATCACGCGGGAGTCTTCAATCGCACGACGGCCTGAGGTGGTGTTGATGATGTAGGTATATTCGCCATTCTTGATGCGGTCCTGAATGTGCGGACGGCCCTCATGCACCTTGTTTACCAGACGCGGATTGATACCCGCTTCGCCCAGCACAATCGCCGTGCCGTGGGTCGCATCCAGCTCGAAGCCCTGTTTCAGCAGTTTTGCCGCCAGGTCCACCACGCGTTCTTTGTCGCCTTCGCGCACGGAAAGCAGCGCACGACCGTGTTTCTTCATGGTGGAGTTGCTGCCCAGCTGCGCTTTGGCAAACGCTTCAGCGAAGGTGCGGCCCACGCCCATGACTTCCCCGGTAGAGCGCATTTCTGGCCCTAACAGCGGGTCAACGCCCGGGAATTTATTGAACGGCAGCACCACTTCTTTCACCGAGTAGTACGGCGGGATAACTTCTTTGGTTACGCCCTGCTCGGCCAGCGTTTTGCCTGCCATCACGCGCGCCGCCACTTTCGCCAGCGGTACGCCGGTGGCTTTGGAGACGAACGGAACGGTACGCGCCGCACGCGGGTTAACTTCAATCAGGTAGACTTCGTTGTTTTTCACCGCAAACTGCACGTTCATCAGGCCGCGCACCTGCAATTCGAAGGCCAGTTTCTGCACCTGCTGGCGCATCACATCCTGAATTTCCTGACTTAAGGTGTAGGCTGGCAGAGAACATGCGGAGTCACCGGAGTGCACGCCCGCCTGCTCAATATGCTCCATGATGCCGCCAATCAGCACCATTTCGCCGTCGCAGATGGCATCCACGTCAACTTCTACTGCGTCATCAAGGAAGTGGTCCAGCAACACTGGCGCATCGTTAGATACGCTGACCGCTGTCTGGAAGTAGCGACGCAGGTCAGCTTCGTCATAGACGATTTCCATCGCCCGACCGCCGAGAACGTAAGACGGACGCACCACCAGCGGGTAGCCAATCTCTTTCGCTTTCTCAACCGCCATTTCGATGGTGGTAACGGTGGCGTTCGCCGGTTGTTTCAGTTTCAGACGCTCAACCGCATGCTGGAAGCGTTCACGGTCTTCCGCACGGTCGATGGCATCCGGGCTGGTACCGATAACCGGTACGCCAGCCGCTTCCAGCGCGCGCGCCAGTTTCAGCGGGGTCTGACCGCCGTACTGGACGATAACGCCTTTCGGCTTCTCAATACGCACAATTTCCAGCACGTCTTCCAGAGTTACCGGCTCGAAGTAGAGGCGATCGGAAGTGTCGTAGTCGGTAGAGACGGTTTCCGGGTTACAGTTAACCATAATGGTTTCGTAACCGTCTTCGCGCAGCGCCAGCGAGGCGTGTACGCAGCAGTAGTCGAATTCGATACCCTGACCGATACGGTTCGGGCCGCCGCCGAGCACCATGATTTTTTCACGGTCGGTAGACGGATTCGCTTCGCACTCTTCTTCATAAGTGGAGTACATGTAAGCGGTGTCGGTGGCGAACTCTGCCGCACAGGTATCCACGCGCTTATAAACCGGGTGCAGGTCATACTGGTCGCGCAGCTTGCGGATTTCTGCTTCACGCACGCCCGCGAGTTTTGCCAGACGCGCGTCGGCAAAGCCTTTGCGTTTCAGCTGGCGCAGGAAGTCAGCGTTCAGGCCAGTGATGCCCACTTCTGCGACTTTCTCTTCCAGACGCACCAGCTCTTCAATTTGTACCAGGAACCAGCGGTCAATGTTGGTCAGGTTGAACACGCCGTCTACGGACAGGCCCGCGCGGAAAGCATCGGCGATATACCAGATACGCTCTGCGCCTGCATCTTTCAGTTCGCGGCGAATTTTGGTCAGCGCTTCCGGATCATCGAGGCTGACTTTCGGGTCGAAGCCAGTTGCGCCCACTTCCAGGCCGCGCAGCGCTTTTTGCAGGGATTCCTGCTGCGTGCGCCCAATCGCCATCACTTCGCCAACCGATTTCATCTGAGTGGTCAGACGGTCGTTCGCCCCGGCGAATTTCTCGAAGTTGAAGCGAGGAATTTTGGTGACCACGTAGTCGATGGACGGCTCGAAGGAGGCCGGAGTACGCCCGCCGGTGATGTCGTTCATCAGTTCGTCGAGGGTGTAACCCACCGCCAGTTTCGCCGCCACTTTAGCAATCGGGAAACCAGTGGCTTTCGACGCCAGCGCCGAAGAACGCGACACGCGCGGGTTCATTTCGATAACAATCAGGCGACCGTTTTTCGGGTTCACCGCAAACTGGACGTTAGAACCACCGGTTTCAACGCCGATTTCACGCAGCACCGCCATCGAGGCGTTACGCATGATTTGATATTCTTTGTCGGTCAGCGTTTGGGCTGGCGCGACAGTGATGGAGTCACCGGTGTGGATGCCCATCGCATCAAAGTTTTCGATAGAGCAGACGATGATGCAGTTGTCGTTTTTATCACGCACCACTTCCATCTCGTACTCTTTCCAGCCGATCAGCGACTCGTCAATCAGCAACTCTTTGGTCGGAGAGAGATCCAGACCGCGGGCGCAAATTTCTTCAAACTCTTCACGGTTATAAGCGATACCGCCACCGCTACCGCCCATGGTAAAGGATGGGCGAATAATGCACGGGAAGCCAACTTCAGCGGCAACCGCTAGCGCTTCTTCCATCGTGTGTGCGATACCGGAACGCGCGGTTTCCAGACCAATTTTCTTCATCGCTACGTCGAAACGGCGGCGGTCTTCGGCTTTATCAATCGCATCGGCAGTGGCACCAATCATGGTGACGCCGAACTCTTCCAGCACGCCCTGACGCTCAAGCTCCAGCGCACAGTTCAGCGCCGTCTGCCCCCCCATGGTTGGCAGCACCGCGTCCGGGCGCTCTTTTTCAATAATTTTGCGTACCACTTCCCAGTGAATCGGCTCGATGTAGGTTGCATCAGCCATTTCCGGGTCGGTCATGATGGTCGCCGGGTTGGAGTTCACCAGAATGACGCGGTAGCCCTCTTCACGCAGGGCTTTACACGCTTGCGCGCCAGAGTAGTCAAACTCACACGCCTGACCGATAACAATCGGGCCCGCACCCAGAATCAGGATACTTTTTATATCTGTACGTTTTGGCATGGCTCTTTTACTCCTGATTACTTAGCGGTTTTACGGTACTGCTCAATTAACTCGATAAAGTGGTCGAACAACGGCGCGGCGTCGTGTGGACCAGGGCTGGCTTCCGGGTGACCCTGGAAGCTGAACGCCGGTTTATCGGTGCGATGAATGCCCTGTAACGTACCGTCGAACAGGGATTTATGCGTGACACGCAGGTTTGCAGGTAATGTTGCTTCATCCACCGCAAAACCGTGGTTCTGGGCGGTGATCATCACCACGTTTTTCTCAACATCTTTAACCGGATGGTTGCCGCCGTGGTGACCAAATTTCATTTTGACAGTCTTCGCACCGCTCGCCAGCGCCAGCAGCTGATGACCGAGGCAGATGCCGAATACCGGAATATCGGTTTCGAGGAATTTCTGGATGGCGGTAATGGCGTAATCGCATGGGGCCGGGTCGCCAGGGCCGTTGGAGAGGAAGATGCCGTCTGGATTCATTTTCAACACATCTTCCGCAGAAGTTTGCGCCGGAACGATAGTCAGACGACAGCCTCTGTCCACCAACATGCGCAGGATGTTGCGCTTGGCACCAAAATCATAAGCCACAACATGGAACGGCAGCTCGTCTTCTTTCTTCGCTTCTGGCAGGCCGCCGGTCAGCGTCCAGCTCCCTTGTGTCCAGCTATACGTTTCTGCGGTGGTCACTTCTTTTGCCAGATCCATGCCGTTCAGACCTGGGAACGCGCGGGCTTTTTCTAACGCCAGCGCCGCATCCGGGTTATCGCCCGCGATAATGCAGCCATTCTGTGCGCCTTTCTCGCGCAGTAAACGCGTCAGCTTACGGGTATCGATATCGGCAATCGCCACGATGTTATGGCGCTTCAGGTAAGAAGAGAGGTCTTCGGTATTACGGAAGTTGCTGGCAATCAGCGGCAGGTCGCGAATCACCAGACCTTGTGCATGTACCTGAGAAGATTCTTCATCGGCGTCATTAGTGCCGACATTGCCAATATGGGGATAAGTAAGAGTAACGATTTGACGAGAATAGGAAGGATCAGTGAGGATTTCTTGATAACCGGTCATTGAAGTATTGAAAACGACTTCCCCAACCGCCGAACCTGTTGCCCCTATGGCCCGACCGTGAAACTGGGTTCCGTCTTCCAGAACCAATAGCGCTGACTTAATCAAAACACCCTCCAGAGAATATTCACTCACTTTATTTGCATATTAATTCACAATGATGACGTAAATCAATGCAAATCTGCTTACCGACGAATTTCTGGCAAACGGCGGCATTCTGGAGATATGGGAGCTAAAAGTCAACTTAATGGCGGGATTTTTTATATTATTTTGTGGCTCATGCATGTTTTACAGGCATTAAGCGACAAAAAGATCATATAACATGTTCTGGAAAACGCTTGCGCAGCAAGAAGATTGCATGAAATCAAAATGAGCAGAAAAAAGTGGACCAAATGGTCAAAATTTACATTAAAACAACAAAAACAGAATGCAAAACATGTAATTTTTGGCATTTACATTAAATTTAAAAGCATAACACTAAAAATAAAAGGGCCAAAAATTAAAGCCCTTTATATTCAATGGATTAAATGTGTTATTTTTGCATCACTATAAATATTTTGTGGTTACAGATTATTGAGATCAAGCACATCTCGCATATCAAAAAGACCACTTTCCTTACCACTCAACCACAAAGCCGATCTTACCGCACCGTTAGCAAATGTCATGCGGCTGGATGCCTTATGGGTGATCTCCAGACGCTCGCCAATATCGGCAAACATCGCGGTATGTTCGCCAACGATGTCACCTGCACGCACGGTGGCAAAACCAATGGTGCCAGGCACACGTTCACCGGTATGGCCTTCACGACTGTAGACCGCGCAATCTTTCAGATCTTTATCAAGAGCGTGGGCGATCGCCTCTCCCATTGCCAGTGCGGTGCCTGACGGCGCATCAACTTTATGTCTATGATGTGCTTCAATAATTTCGATATCGGTGTAGTCCCCCATCACTTTGGCTGCTTTCTCCAGCAGTTTAAGCATGACGTTAACGCCAACGCTAAAATTGGCGGCAAAGACAATCGCAATATCGGCGGCGGCGTCACGAATCGCCTGTTTACCGGCTTCGTCAAACCCCGTAGTGCCGATCACCATCCCTTTGCCATGCTGGCGACAAAAAGCGAGATGGTTCAGCGTACCTTCCGGACGGGTAAAATCGATAAACACATCAAAATCATCTTTTATCGCATCAAGGCTGCTTTGCACAGTAACGCCTGTTTTTCCTGCACCCGCCAGCTCACCGGCGTCGCTGCCCAGTAAAGAAGATCCTTCGCGCTCCAGCGCCGCGCCCAGCTGCACGCCTTCTAATGCCAGCGCCGCCTGAATCAACTGGCGGCCCATACGCCCCCCGGCTCCCGCGATGGCAACGCGGATGTTTGCATCATGCATAGCTATTCTCTTTTGTTAATTTGCATAGACCGTTTTCAGAGTAACCAGCGCATCGCTACGCCGCCAGCCAAAAACGCTGATAATTAGAAATTAATGATAAACAGGGAGGGATATCAGTGAAAGGCATGAGTCGATGAATGACTGCATGCCGATAACATGTGACAGGTTACGACGCCAGAGCCAGCACCTCAGCCACCCACTGCTGGAAACCTTTCACATCCAGATCCAGCGCCACCTGCACGTTTGCAGGTTTACTCAGGCAACCATCAATATCAACAACCGTAGTACCTGAGGTAAATTCACCCTGAGTTTCCACCGCCACAAAACACGGTTTGAGAGTGAACAAGTCTGGGCGCACCAGCCAGGCGATAGCGCAGAGATCGTGCATACGCAGACCGCTTTGCATACTGCCGCTACGGTAGTGGCTAAACAGGGCGTGCAACATTTTCCCGGTACGATTCAACTCCGGCAAAGTAGCGAGATAGTCAGGAGTTAATATTGCCTGATTGGTGACATCCAGACCGCACATAACGATTTCGATGCCGCTACGGAAGACACAGGCTGCCGCTTCTGGATCGGCAGCGATATTAAACTCGGCGTTTGGTGTACAGTTGCCGCGACCAGCAGAACCGCCCATGATCACCAGACGACGAATATACTGTTTACATTCCGGGCATTGTGAAAGTAACAGCGCAATATTGGTTAACGGGCCGATGGCCACCAGGGTAACAGGCTCTGGTGCACGCATCAGGGCATCACGAATCGCCAGAAATGCGGGTTTGTCCAGTGGGCTTCTGTTGTGCTCGACAAAGTCGTAGCCAGCCATTCCCGATTCACCGTGCACAGATGCTGCATTACGCGGTGCGCGTACCAGCGGCACAGCGGCTCCCTGGGCGAGCGGAATCTCCGCATTCCAGAAATGCAGCAGTTGCAGGGCGTTGCGGGTAGTTTTCTCTACCGAGACATTACCCGCGACGGTGGTCATCAGTTGCAGGTCAAGTTCCGGGGCAAAAATCGCGGCGGCAATGGCGACGGCATCGTCAATGCCGGGGTCAGTATCGAGGAAGATAGGTAAACGCATGTTTTCTCCATAAAAAATGCCGGTAACAAGACCGGCATTTTCGCATAACTTAGGCTGCTAATGACTTAATCGACTTCACGAATATCGACACGCAGCTCTTTCGGCACTTCGAAAACAATGTTTTCTTCACGGCCTTCCAGCGGAATGGCTTCACCACCACCCAGCTGCTGCAAACGTGCCACCACATTCTGCACCAGAATATCCGGAGCCGATGCGCCCGCAGTCACGCCGACGCATTTAACCTCTTTCACCCACTCTTCCTGGATATCTTTCGCATCGTCAATCAAAAACGCGCGTTTGCCCATACGTTGGGCCAGCTCCGCCAGACGGTTGGAGTTGGAGGAGTTTTTCGAACCGACCACCAGCACAACTTCCGCCTGTTCTGCCAGGGCGCGTACCGCTTCCTGACGGTTAGTCGTGGCGTAACAGATGTCATCTTTGCGCGGACCGACAATTTTCGGGAAGCGTTTACGCAGCGCGTCGATCACATCAGACGTGTCATCCACCGACAGCGTGGTTTGGGTCATAAAGGAGAGCTTCTCTTCGTTTTTGACCGTCAGTTTCCACACATCGTCTGGCGATTCGACCAGATACATTCCCCCTTCCGGGTTGCTGTACTGACCCATTGTCCCTTCCACTTCCGGGTGACCGGCGTGGCCGATGAGAATAGATTCTTCGCCACGGCGACTGGCGCGGGCGACTTCCATATGCACTTTGGTCACCAGCGGACAGGTGGCGTCGAATACCGTCAAATCACGGCTTTTCGCTTCGTTACGTACCGCCTGAGAAACACCGTGTGCGGAGAAAATCAGGATCGCGCCGTCCGGTACTTCGCTAATCTGCTCAATAAAGATAGCCCCACGCTCGCGCAGGCTATCGACCACGTAGCGGTTATGCACCACTTCGTGACGGACATATATCGGTGCGCCGTAAATGGCCAGCGCGTTTTCAACAATGCTGATAGCGCGGTCTACCCCGGCACAAAAACCACGCGGGTTGGCCAACAGGATCTGCATGTTACGCCTCCAGTGCCGGATCGATTTCCAGCACTTCAATATCAAAATGAACGGTCTGCCCGGCCAGCGGATGGTTGAAATCAACGGTAATGGAGTCGCCGTTAATTTCGCGGATCACGCCAGGCATCTCACTGCCATCCATTGCGGTAAAAAGCATGATTGCGCCAATTTCTGGCTCGCCTGCATCCATAAACTCACGGCGGGAGAAGTACTGAATCAGGTCTGGTGACGGCACGCCAAACGCCGCATCGGGCTCCAGCGAGAAAGTGGTTTTATCGCCCACTTTCAGCCCCAGCAGGTGTTGCTCCAGCCCTTCAGAAAGAGAAGCATCGCCCAGGCGGAACAGTGCCGGTTTACCATTGTTGCGGGTAGACTCGGCGGTGGTGCCATCGTCGAGTTTTAGCGTGAAGTGCACCAGGACGGCGCTATTGCTCTGTACAGATTCAGACATGCAGGTTTGCTCTTATATTTTGAGGATTTTTGCCGGATGCAGCCTACGATTTCGCAGCAATCTGTAGGCTGCATCCGGCAGGGTTTATTATTGTTTTTTCGCTTTAGAAGGCAAAAAACCTTCCAGCACAATCAGTGCCGCACCGACACAGATGGCAGTATCGGCAAGGTTGAAGGTAGCGAAGTGCCAGTCGCCGACGTAGAAGTCGATCATATCGACAACGAAGCCGTGCCACAGGCGGTCGAACAGGTTGCCCAGCGCACCGCCAATAATCAGCGCGTAAGCGATATTGTTTAGCTTCTGCGTGGCCTTCGAGCGATACATCATCACTGCCAGGATCACGCTAATACCAATCGCAATACCGGCAAAGAACCAACGCTGCCAGCCGCCGCTATCGGCAAGGAAACTAAACGCCGCGCCATAGTTACGCGCATAATGCAGATTAAGCGACGGGAACAGCGGGACCGTATCCCCCAGAGCAAAGTTCTGGAGGATCAGGTATTTGCTGCCCAGATCGATAATCAGCACGACTACCACCAGCCACAGCCAGCGTAGCCCTGTTGAACAGATCGATTGACTCATCAGGCAAACTTACGTTTTTCACCGTCACCGGCGACGTTGCTGACACAGCGGCCGCAGATTTCTGCGTGTTCCGCCACCTTGCCGACATCCTGGGTGTAGTGCCAGCAGCGTGGGCACTTCTCACCTTCGGCTTTACTCAACGCGACTTTCAGCCCTTTGAGTACTTCGCTCTGCTGAGCATCAGCAGGTGCATCGTTATAGTCTGCAACGGTAGCGCCGGAGGTCAACAGGACAAATCGTAATTCATCGCCCAGCGCGGTCAGTTTCGCCGCCAGTTCCGGTTCTGCATACAAGGTTACTGCCGCTTCCAGCGAGCCGCCCACTTTCTTGTCGGCACGCGCTTGCTCAATGACTTTGTTCACTTCGCCACGCACTTTCAACAGCTCGTCCCAGAACGCATCGTTCATCGCTTCACTGTCTGCCAGACCAAACAGGCCTTCGTACCACTCGCCGGTGAAGACGTATTTTTCACGTTCGCCCGGCAGGTAGCCCCACACTTCATCAGCGGTGAAGGAGAGGATTGGTGCCATCCAGCGCACCAGCGCTTCTGCGATGTGATACAGCGCAGTCTGGCAGCTACGACGCGCCACACTGTCAGCTTTGGCGGTATACTGACGGTCTTTGATGATGTCGAGGTAGAATGAACCCATCTCAACGGAGCAGAAGCGCATCAGACGCTGTACCACTTCGTGGAAATCGTATGCTTCGTACGCCTTGAGGATGTCTTCCTGTGCCGCTTTCGCACAACCTACGGCCCAGCGATCCAGTACCACCATCTCTTCCGGTTTCACCATATCTTTTGCCGGATCAAAACCGTTCAGGTTTGCCAGCAGGAAGCGCGCGGTGTTACGGATACGACGATAGCTGTCGGCAGCACGTTTCAGGATTTCGTCAGAAACGGCCATTTCACCAGTGTAGTCAGTTGATGCCACCCACAGACGCAGAATATCCGCGCCCAGTTTGTTCATCACATCCTGCGGCGAAACGGTGTTGCCGATGGATTTAGACATCTTGCGGCCCTGACCATCCACGGTAAAGCCGTGGGTCAGTACCTGACGATACGGTGCTTTGCCCTTCATCGCGGTAGAGATCATCAGAGAGGACATGAACCAGCCACGGTGCTGGTCTGAACCTTCCAGATACATGTCCGCAGCGTGACCGGCAAATTCCGGACGCACGTCAACAACGGAAGAGTGGGTAGATCCGGAGTCAAACCATACGTCGAGAGTATCCGGCACTTTCACGTACTGATCAGCTTCATCGCCGAGGATCTCTTTCGCATCGAGATCCCACCACGCCTGGATGCCGTCAACTTCCACGCGTTTAGCCACTTCTTCCATCAGTTCGAGGGTACGCGGATGCAGCTCTTCCGTGTCTTTATGCACGAACAGTGACATCGGTACGCCCCAGGTGCGCTGACGGGAGATACACCAGTCAGGACGGTTAGCAACCATCGACTCGATACGCGCCTGGCCCCAGTCCGGGATCCACTGCACGCCTTTGATCTCTTTCAGTGACTGCGCACGCAGACCTTTCTGATCCATGCTGACGAACCACTGCGGCGTCGCACGGAAGATGATCGGCGTTTTGTGACGCCAGCAGCACGGATAGCTGTGCTGCATTTTCTCAACGTGCAACAGCGCGCCTTTTTCCTGCAGCAGCGCAACAACGATGTCGTTCGCTTTGAAAACGTTCACGCCATCCAGCGTCGGGTAAGTACCCGGCAGATAAGTGCCGTCCGGGCCAACCGGGTTAGCGGTTTCCAGGCCGTATTTCTGACCGATCACATAGTCGTCCGGGCCGTGGCCAGGCGCGGTGTGAACGGCACCGGTACCGGCATCCAGGGTAACGTGATCGCCGAGGATTGCCGGAACGTCGAAGCCCATAAACGGATGGGTAAAGCGCAGCAGCTCAAGCTCTGCACCTTTTACCGTGCCGAGAATGGTGTAATCGGTCACGCCGATACGCTGCATTACGCTTTCAACCAGATCTTTTGCCAGAATCACGGCCTGACCGTCGATCTGCACCAGCACATAGTCGAAATCAGGTGCAATAGAGATTGCGCGGTTCGCAGGCAGAGTCCACGGCGTAGTGGTCCAGATCACCAGCGAGATTGGGCCGTTAACGTTGCTTACGGCAAATTTTGCTTTCAGTGCATCCTGATCGACCGCCTGGAAAGCGACGTCGATGGACGGAGAAGTTTTGTCGTAATACTCAACTTCCGCTTCCGCCAGCGCAGAACGGCAGTCAACGCACCAGTGTACCGGCTTCGCGCCTTTGTGCAGGTGACCGTTGCCGATGATTTTGCCCAGCGCGCGGATGATATTGGCTTCAGTTTTGAAGTCCATGGTCAGGTACGGGTGCGACCAGTCGCCCAGCACGCCCAGACGGATAAAGTCTTTGCGTTGACCGTCAACCTGGGTCGCAGCGTATTCGCGGCACTTGGCGCGGAACTCGGCAGCGGTGAATTTCTCACCCGGCTTACCGTATTCTTGCTCTACTTTCAGCTCGATCGGCAGACCATGACAGTCCCAGCCAGGCACATACGGCGAGTCATAACCGGAAAGCCCTTTGGACTTCACGATAATGTCTTTCAGAATCTTGTTAACCGAGTGACCAATATGAATGCTGCCATTCGCATAAGGAGGGCCATCATGCAGAATGAAGGTTTTTTTGCCTTTTTTAGCCGCACGGATGATGCCGTACAGATCATCATCAGTCCAACGCGCCAGCATTCCCGGTTCGCGCTTGGCGAGATCGCCACGCATCGGGAACCCTGTTTCCGGCAAATTCAGGGTTGATTTATAGTCACTCATCAGATTCTCGGTTCCGTGTTTCGGTTTGATTACATAACAGGCTTAAGCCGGTTTTGTTAGCCCAAAAAATTCGCGGGCGGTTAATTCATCACGCGCAATCTGCGCTTTCAGTTCGTCCAGCGACGCAAATCGCTGCTCATTGCGTATTTTTTTACGCAGCACTACTTGTATATGGCGACCGTAAAGGTCCATTGCAACATCTAACAAATGCACTTCCAGCTGCTGGCGAATACCGGCAACCGTTGGGCGTGTTCCGATGTTTGCCACGCCGGGTAACGGCTTTTCACCGAGGCCCAGCACTTCTACCGCATAAACCCCTTTCACCGGGGAAACCTGACGGCGTAGCGGTACATTCGCCGTCGGGAAACCTATAGTGCGCCCTAATTCATCACCGTGGACTACACGCCCGGAGATGGCAAACGGGTGCCCCAGTAAACTTTCTGCCAGAGCCAGATTGTCATCCGCCAGCGCCTGACGCACGGCGGTGCTGCTGATACGCACGCCACCTTCGCAAAAAGTTTGCGTACTGGTGATATCGAAGCCGTATTCCGCGCCAGCTTTCTGTAATAACAAGAAATCGCCTTCACGACCAGCGCCAAAGCGGAAATCATCACCTACGGCAAGAAATTTTACCCGCAAATGCTTCACCAGAAGATCGCTGATGAAATTTTGCGCGGTTAACGCCGCGAAACGCCTGTCGAAACGCACGCACAGCACGTAATCAACGCCACACTCTGCAAGGTAACGCAGTTTTTCCCGCAGCCGGGTCAGCCGTGCCGGGGCTTTATCGGTAGCAAACAGTTCCAGTGGTTGAGGTTCAAAAAGCATCACCATCACCGGTAAGTTGCGCTTGCGCCCTTCTTCCTGCAAGCCCTGTAACAGCGCGCGATGACCGCGATGCACGCCGTCGAAATTACCAATAGTCAGCACACACCCTTCTTGCGGGGCCTGGCTGAGATTATGTATGCCGCGTATCAGCTTCATGTCTGGCTCAAAACAGTGAAAATCGTCCGAGTATACCTTGTACAGCGGTCAAGGTTAACCGGCGATTGAGTACCGAAATCAGAAAGAAGTGGCTTTTCATTGCCATGGCGCAAATCACGGGAAGAAACTGACCGCCTGCTGCAATTTTTATCGCGGAAAAGCTGTATTCACACCCCGCAAGCTGGTAGAATCCTGCGCCATCACTACGTAACGAGTGCCGGCACATTAACGGCGCTTATTTGCACAAATCCATTGACAAAAGAAGGCTAAAAGGGCATATTCCTCGGCCTTTGAATTGTCCATATAGAACACATTTGGGAGTTGGACCTTGGCTAATATCAAATCAGCTAAGAAGCGCGCCATTCAGTCTGAAAAGGCTCGTAAGCACAACGCAAGCCGTCGCTCTATGATGCGTACTTTCATCAAGAAAGTATACGCAGCTATCGAAGCTGGCGACAAAGCTGCTGCACAGAAAGCATTTAACGAAATGCAACCAATCGTGGACCGTCAGGCTGCTAAAGGTCTGATCCACAAAAACAAAGCTGCACGTCATAAGGCTAACCTGACTGCACAGATCAACAAACTGGCTTAATTGCCAATTTGCTGAAGCTTTGTGAAAAAGCCCGCGCAAGCGGGTTTTTTTATGCCTGCACGCCTGGAAATTTCAAATGAAAGGCATATCTCTTTTACTTATTTCTGCCGCCATATATTTCCCCAAGTATAAAACATTTAACATTTCATCATAAAAGTTAAAATGTTTTATTCTCTGATAAAACGTGAACTGCATAACAAAATACAGAGAAACAAAGCCAAAAACGAATTAACGCAAACTTAAAACGAAAAATTATAATTGTCGCCATCACTCTCCTTAACTAACCTCATTCCCACAACGTTGTTTAAATCATTAATAAATATGCATTAAGGAAAGTCAGTATGTATTTGCTTAGAAAATAAAAGCTTTTTTTCTGAGACAGGCATTCTTGTTCTGGAGAGAATATAATGAGTTCCGTCATTGAAACTACTCAATCAACTTCATCCGATTCCTTACCTTTAATACAGCGGATTAGCTACGGCTCACTGGATGTTGCCGGTAATCTGCTCTACTGTTTTGGCTCTACCTACATTCTTTATTTCTACACCGACGTAGCAGGGATTAGTCTGGCGGTTGCAGGCATAATCCTACTGCTGGCGCGCATTGTAGACGGTATTGATGCGCCAGTGTGGGGAATCATTATCGATAAAACCCATTCGCGTTATGGAAAATGCCGTCCATGGTTTTTATGGTTACCATTACCTTTTGCTGTATTTAGTGCGCTTTCTTTCTGGTCACCCGATATCAGCATGACAGGGAAAGCTGTTTATGCAGCAATATCGTACATGTTAGCCAGCATTCTGTTCACTGGGTTGAATACACCATTAAGCGCTATATTACCGCTGATGACGCTGTCACCAAAGGAACGCCTGGTATTAAACTCATATCGCATGACTGGTGGGCAAATTGGCGTACTATTAATGAATGCGACAGCATTGCCATTGGTCGCTTTCCTTGGTAATGGTAACGATAAAGCAGGCTTTATATATACTGCCATAGTCTTTGCCGTAATATCCTGTGCCTTAACGTTGTTTGCCTTTAAAAATATTCGCGAACTGGATACCGATAAAATACAGCAAGAACCACGACTGCCGATGAAAAAGAGTTTTTCGGCAATGAAAGGGAACTGGCCGTGGCTCCTGATGGTAGTGGCGAACCTTATCTTCTGGATTGCCCTACAGCAGCGCAACACTACTATTGTTTACTATTTAACCTACAATCTGGATCGCAAAGATCTGGTCCCGCTGGTTAACAGCCTCGCCACCATTCAGATCCTGTTTATCATTGCCATTCCGTTCTTCAGTCGCTATCTCACCAAAACCTGGATTTGGATTACCGGGCTGCTGGTTGCGATGTTAGGCGGGGGCCTCATGTGGCTGGCTGCCGACAGCATCCCTTTGATGATCGCCGCCTGGGTACTCGCCAATATCGGCAGCGGTATCGCCTGTTCTATGCCTTTCGCGATGCTCGGTTTCGCCGTTGACTTTGGTCGCTGGAAAACCGGCATTAAAGCTACCGGCATTCTGATCGCCTTCGGCAGCACCTTCTGCATCAAGATGGGCAGTGGTATCGGTACAGCTTTCGCTGCCTTTATTATGGACAGCTTTGGTTATATCCCCAACCAACAACAGACGGCTGCGGGGTTGGAAGGTATCAGCCTGGCATTTATCTGGGTCCCTGCGCTGCTCTTTGCTCTCGCGGCTGTACCACTGCTCTTCTTTCGCCAGTATGAAGCGATGGAAGGTCGTATCCAACACGATCTGCAAGCCCACAATCGTTGAATTTAATCAACATGCCACTTGCTCCTGGGAGGAACAATTATGTCGTTTATTAAGCAAGATCCCCACCGTCTGGTCTGGCAACAAGACGATCGTTATCTCTGGATTGAAGCCTGGGGCGAAAACAGCTTACGCGTGCGAAGCGGCCGCCATTTACCGGTAATGCGCAATGAAAACTGGGCGTTAACTCAGGATCCTGGCGATGCTGTCGCTCATATCACCTGGGATGAAAAACAGGCAACGCTGAGAAATGGTAAAATCACTGCCATCGTAAATCTTCAGGGCCAGCTCTCTTTCTGGCGTAATGATGATAAATGCCTGCTGCAAGAGTTCTGGCGTCAACGTGGCGAAATTGGTGAAGATGAGTCAGCACACGGCCAATATGTGAGCGCTCTTAATCTACAGGCCCGTGAATTCAAGCCTATTCCTGGCGGGAAATTTACGATTAAGGCACGATTTGAAGCCAACGATGGCGAGAAACTCTTTGGCATGGGTCAGTATCAGCAACCAAACCTGGATTTAAAAGGTTGCATGCTGGAGCTGGCACAACGTAACTCGCAGGCTTCTGTTCCCTTCCTGCTATCAAATCAGGGTTATGGTTTTCTGTGGAATAACCCAGCAATTGGCCGCGTCACCTTCGCGCAAAACGGTACGGAATGGGTAGCAGAAGTCAGTGAACAACTGGACTACTGGATCACTGCGGGCGATACTCCGGCTGAGATCAGTGAAGCCTATGCACGAGTAACCGGTACGCCACCGATGATGCCTGATTACGCAATGGGGTTCTGGCAATGCAAGCTTCGCTATCGTAATCAACAAGAATTGTTAGAAGTCGCACGCGGCTACAAGCAACGCAATCTTCCGATCTCGGTGATTGTCATCGATTTCTTCCATTGGCCGAATCAGGGTGACTGGATGTTCGATCTGCGTGACTGGCCCGATCCCGATGCGATGATCGCCGAATTAAAAGAAATGGGTATCGAACTGATGGTTTCATTCTGGCCTACCGTAGATAACCGTACCGAGAGTTATCGGGAGATGAAAGAAAACGGCTGGCTAGTCCACACCGAGCGTGGTTTGCCTATCAATATGGATTTCCTTGGCAACACCACGTTCTTTGATGCGACACATCCTGGCGCACGGGAATATGTCTGGAACAAAGCCAAACGCAATTATTACGATAAAGGCGTGAAACTGTTCTGGCTGGATGAAGCCGAGCCAGAGTTCGGTGTTTACGATTATGACAACTATCGTTACTACGCAGGGCCAGTGCTGGAAGTCGGTAATATCTATCCGCGTATGTACGCCAAAACGTTCTTCGATGGCATGCAGGCAGCCGGAGAAAAGCAGGTGATCAATTTGCTACGCTGCGCCTGGGCCGGTAGTCAGAAATATGGTGCCCTGGTGTGGTCAGGCGATATCCACTCCTCCTTCCGTTCTCTGCGCAATCAGTTTGCTGCGGGGCTGAACATGGGAATTGCCGGGATCCCGTGGTGGACGACGGATATTGGCGGTTTCCACGGTGGCAACATACATGATCCAAAATTTCATGAACTGCTTATTCGCTGGTTCCAGTGGGGGGTATTCAGCCCAGTAATGCGTTTACATGGCAACCGCGACCCGCAAGTTTTGCCTGAACAACCCTATCGTGATGGCATCGCACAATGTCCGACTGGCGCGCCGAATGAAGTCTGGAGCTATGGTGAAGAAACCGGTGAAATTCTCACTTCCTGCCTGCAGTTGCGTGAGAAGCTGAAACCTTATATCAGTAAAATTATGGCTGAGACGCACGAGAAGAACAGCCCGGTAATGCGCACGATGTTCTTTGAGTTTCCAGACCAGGCAGAAAGCTGGAATATTTATGATCAGTACTGCTTTGGCCCGGACCTTCTCGTTGCCCCTGTAATGCACGAAGGTACACGTTCACGTGATGTCTGGTTGCCTGCCGGAGAGACATGGATCGATTTTTATACCCATGAACACTACGCGGGTGGGCAAAAGCTTCATCATTGCGCGCCGCTGCACCAGATACCGGTATTCATTCGTGAGAAAGGGAAATATCGCCAGTTATTACCCGTTTAAAGGACATCGTTTGTTCATTAGCACGCCCCGTATATAGCGGGGCGTGAGTTTTAATATCTATCGTGAGGCGGGAGAAAACAACGAAGAATAATCCGTATTGCAGATTCGCTGTACCGCCGGGTGCTGAATCATCCGCTCAGCAAAAATAGCATGGTACTCTTCCATCACATTTTCGACGCGACCAATTTCTACGACAGTTTTATCGGCATAAAAGTCATATGCATAAAGCGTTGGGGCAACGAAGATTGCATTGTGCATCGCACCAAAAGCTTTCATCAACGCGGCATCATCAAACTCGCCGAGGATTTCTACGTTTAATCCCTGGGAGTTAAACCAGTTAAGCAATTTGCGCCCTAACATTGAACGTCGCCCAGGAATCAAAAGCCGCCGTTCTTCCAGACAAGCCGGGAACGGTTTTTCCGGTGGTGGATTTGTACACCAGAAACTCACGCCACATTCGCCAATTCTCACGGAGAACAGACCTTCCTGCTGCGTAGAATCTATCGGACAGTCGGAAATGATCATATCCAGTTTATGCTGACTTAATTGCTCCAGCAGCATTTCGTGGGTGGATTCGAAGCAGCGAAGATGAATCGGCTCGCCTTCTACCACTGCGGCGTTAAGTACGCTACTGACCAGGCGTTTAGAAAGTGCATCAGCCACGCCAACGTCAAACAATAAATTGGATTCTTTGCGATAGTTCACGATATCCAGCATTTCCTGGCTTAAGGTGAACATTTTATCGGCATAGCGATAGACCAGCTCTCCCAGCTCGCTGGGCTCGAGGCCACGTCCCTTGCGCTTAAATAATTTGCCTTGCAGGCGCTCTTCCAGCGCCCGAATCTGTCCGGTAATGGTTTGTGGTGTTAAATAAAGCGCCTCCGCTGCGCCAACCACGGAACCTTCTTTATAGACATGCCAGAAGTAATACAAGTGGTTGTAATTGATATGAGACATGCTCATTTCTCTCCCTGATAACAATGAAAAGGGAGCCGTTTATGGCTCCCCGGTAAACCGTCCTGTCAAACTGATGGACGCAAACGAACGCGTAACCAGCTGTATCCAATTACCGCCGAAGAGATAGAACCGACCAGGATACCGAGTTTCGCCCAGTTAATCAGTTCTGGATCTACGCTACCAAAGGCAAGGCTGGCAATAAAGATAGACATAGTAAAACCGATACCGCATAGGATCCCCACCGCCATAATTTGCTGATAAGTCGTTCCCTCAGGCAGATGCGCCAGTTTCAAACGCAGCGCCAACCAGCAGAACAGACTAATACCCAGTGGCTTGCCAATCAGCAAACCGGCGATGATCCCTAATGGCAGAATGGAGGTCAGGCCATCCAGCGTCACGCCTTGCAGAGATACCCCCGCATTGGCAAACGCAAACAACGGCAAAATCAGATATGCCACCCACGGATGCAAAACATGCTCCAGACGTTTAGCCGGAGAGCGCCCATGCTTCTCTTTTAACGGAATAAAGAAGCCGACAATGACGCCAGCCAGCGTTGCATGGACACCTGATTTCAACACCGCTGTCCACAGTACCACGCCAACCAGAATATAAACGCCCGTGCGACGAACACCACAGATATTCAGTACCGCGAGTACGGCAATCGCTACTGCCGCAACGCCGAGAGACGCCATCGATAAGTCATTAGTGTAGAACAATGCGATGATAATGATGGCCCCAAGATCGTCGATAATAGCCAGAGCCATCAAAAAGATCTTCAGCGCTAACGGAACACGACTTCCCAACAGCGCCAGCACACCAAGTGCAAAGGCAATGTCAGTAGCCGCCGGGATCGCCCACCCTTCGCGGGTAATCGGATCGGCATAGTTAAAGGCCAGATAGAGCAATGCCGGCACAATCATCCCACCAATAGCGGCGATAACTGGAAATGCGGCCTGGCGTAAGCTGGCTAGCGATCCTTGCATCAGTTCACGTTTAACTTCCAGACCGACTAACAGGAAAAATACCGCCATCAGCGCGTCATTTATCCATAACAGCATGTTTTTGTTGATTTCGAGTGAACCAACCCGGAGCTGAACCGGCGTCTCCAGAAAGTCGTGATACCATCCACTGGTTGCGCCGCTATTGGCCATAATCATCGCCAGGATAGCGGCAATGATAAGAATAATGCCTCCCGAGGCATCACTGCTAAAGAATCGATGCAGATGTTTCACTTTTTATTTCTCTTTCAGGTGAATAGATCGTTTTTACTATTTTACCCCGCACGAATCATCGTTAAAATCAGATTATAGTGTAGGAATAATTCGTTTTTTACGAACCATTGAAGGATTTGTGCCATCAGCGATGAGATGATTTTTTGACGGCTGTAAGCGCTCACGAGTGACCCTAAGCCCTGATAATCATAGCTTAAGGTGAGGATTTCTGAGGGATTAATTAGGAAAAGTAATAATAAAATCGCACTGTGCTATAGCTGTTTATTCCAGAGATGCTTGAAAATATCTAATGTGGAGACAACATTGGCAGGCGACATTCGGTTTAATGAGGATAGAAAGGGATGAGACTCCAGGAAGTTGATAAAACGAGTCGCGCTTGCTAACGTCGAATACCGCATTTCATTTGCTTTCTTGTTTCCTGTAAGGTTACAAACAGCCATTGAATAATCACGGGCGGAAAATGTACGCCAAACATTATTTCTCACGCCACCACTCAAAAACAACCGCGGCGGCGTATCATAATGAGTCGTTTTCTCGCCGCGTTCTTTCACAAATGAAATATGGCACCGGCCTTGATGAATATGCTGTAAATTAGCCATCAGACAACCACCTAATATAAAGCACTCGTGATCAAGGTAGTGTTGAATATTTATAGAATATGCTTCAGTCAGTGCTCTAACCAGTTCAAAATGGCGATACGCCGGAAGAACCGGTTTCACCAACATCCCCGGATCGTTTTGATGTAATATCGCCCGACCATAATCAATATCAAATAAGGTATCACGCCGCATAGTAAGTAACTCCTTGCGTTGTACGTGATGCGCCAGTGTACCTGGAGACAAACGCTCTTCATAACTTGATGCATATTGATAATGCGACTCTACCGCTGATGGAGAATAATTTGTTGAAATAGCGACGACTCTACCGCTTTGTTCTTCTGCGGTAACAAGGCTATAAAGATAGTTATTACTACCGTTAAACTTTACGCGAAAAGCGCGGGTAGATAGAGAAATATCAGAAGCAGAAGAGTATTGGTAACTTTCTTTATAGTTTACTTCCCGGGCTAGTTTCATCAACTCACGGTTAAGCCCTGTGCTATTAAGAAGTAATAATTTACGGATATCTGCAAGTGAAGCGCCTTGATCAATCATCAATGCTAAATGTGTTCTTCGCGGCGTTGTATTTACATGATCCAGAGTGATAAAAGTTCTGGAACAATGATGACAATACATTCTCCTCTGCCCCTGAGCTGAATAGCCATACTTTTTCAGAGATGTGCTTCCGCAAGCTGAACATTGTGGAACCAACCCTCTCCATGAATGATTAACACGATTACGATAAATATTAAGAGATCGTTCAGATATCACAGGAAACAAGTAACCGCATTCCCGACATAAAATATTTTTTCCTTGTGCAATATAATCCTGGCTATTCAACAACCCCAGGTTTTTGCATCCTGGTGTTTTGCAACAATCAACATTTACGTTGGTAAACATATTCACTCCCTGCGAATACCCGGATATTATCGTCATATGTCAAAGAAAAGAACCTGACTCAATGTGTAACATTGAATCAGGCGGGCATGGCCCTGAAAGGCATACATTACATTTATTATGGTTATCAGATTAGCCCCAGGTTACCGCTTCCGGTTTATCACCTCTGGCTTTCATTAATGAATCATTATCAATATCGGCTTTATACTTTAAGAACTTACCATACATTTGTTTTTCAATGTCTGGATTTTTACCTATCTGATTAATGGTCTCAAAACGATCGGTTTTGAGGTTGTATAGGTACTTTGGCTTATTGTTACGATCGATGATCATTTTCCAGTCACCATCACGTATCGCCCATTCGTCGGTTGGATCATCCTGGAATGGCATGTCAATTCCGAAGATTAATGGCTTTTCACGTTTTAGCGCTTTGTTCTCAAGGACAGGAACCAACGATTCGCCATCAAAAGTCCGGTCCGTCGGTAATTTGAAGTTCATCATTTTCGCCAGCGTAGGCATCCAGTCCAGACCATAAACAGGCGTATCTGAAACCATTCCCTTTGGAAGATGCTTTCCGTATTTAATAATCGCCGGAACACGGATGCCACCTTCCCAGAGATTATCCTTGCGACCACGTAATCCATCAGTTTCCCCTGCCAAATTCAGTTCATAAACTTTGCGCGCTTCACGCGTTACTGGTCCGTTATCACTGGTAAAAATAACGATGGTGTTATCTTCTTCACCCATCGCTTTGATTTTATCCAGTACTTTTCCAACCTGAGCATCCAGATAACTGATGTTGGCATAATATTCTCCTGTACCACGCCAGGGTTTATCCGCCCAGTCGCCATAAAATAAATCAGGATGCTGCTTCTGATAGTCGCTCATATATTGTGAGTACATGTCGAGGTATTTTTTGGGCGAAGCCAGGGGACTGTGCACTTCGGTAAAAGCGACATAAAGGAAGAAAGGCTTACTGTCCTTTTTGTTATCCAACCAGTTGACGACTTCCGAACTGACATACTCACCACTCATTTTATCGGAACGTGGTGTGGGTTGCCCGTTACGCAACCAGCCCGTTGGATAGACCATGCCAAAACGGGGACGCTCCTTCGCATTATCCAGAGTAGCGTCGGTAACAAAACCCGCCGTATTAACCAGTGAGTAATCAAAGCCCATATCTTTTGCCTGCGGCTGATCGGTGCGATCGCCGCCTGCATTCAGATGCAGCTTACCCATCATGGCCGTGTCGTACCCTTGCGCTTTGAGTAGATTAGCAATCGTGAGTTCATTACGCCCTAATGCCACATCTTTTCCCGTTGGGATCCATGAGCGTATGCCGGTACGAAATGGCATCCGCCCTGTTAATAGTCCCGCCCGTGAAGGAGAACTTAAGGGGGCAGGTGCATAATAGTCGGTAAATTTGACGCCTTCCTGGGCAAGCCTGTCTATATTGGGCGTTTTAACGATCTGATGTCCATATGTTGCCAAATCACCATAGCCTAAATCATCCGCCATAATGATGACTAAATTGGGTTGTTTAGTTTCGGCGGCTACGGCTGGATTAAAAGCATTCCCTGTGCAAACTGCAAGGCCGATCAAACTGGCCATTAATGTTTTCTGCATAATTATTCCCTGATGAAAATTAGAAATCATAACCAAGCATATAAATCATTTGATCGCCAAAACCATCGTAGCCCAACTTATTATCGAAATAACGCCACGTCACACTGGCTTTCCAGCGAGGATAGAACTTCCAGGCCACTGTTAAACCGCCATTTAGCCCATTCCGACCAAATTGTTGTTCCGCATAGGCATCATTTCTGTCCAGTTCTATTTCATTCCAGTTAGATAAAACAAATTTTTCGTCAAATAACGTAAAAGGTAATACTGCTGTCCAGCCAACAACATAACCATTCCAGCCATTTGTTTGTCCATATTTGGCTGAGACGTAGTCTCCAGATTGATTATGTAATCCAATATACGGTTTAAAAAACCCCCATGAACCATTCCAGCCGAGGTAGCCCAAACCATAAAACATATCAAGATCGTCACCCCATGAGTTATCCCATTGACCATAGATCTTGCCAAAGAAAGTCATATTGGAGTCAAAGAGTCTGACATGTGTCATAGCAGAAACGGTATGATTACGCCCCGCTACGGCATGGTTAAGCACATTGCTTTCATAAAATGAGTAAAACTCGGCTTCTTTAAAATTCACACCAAAGTCTGCAGTCACTTTCCATACTTCACCACGATGAGTGTTAACGAAGCCACTATTCCAGTCAGCATAACCTGCATTTATTGAGCCAAAGGAACCTTTATATTCTAATGAAGAATATGCAGGAAGGTGATAGAAAATCGTTGTCAGGGCACACGCAATAAGAAGCCGTCTTTTGGCAGACATATAATATGCTCTCCATTCATTTTTTTTATGGTTCCATAGAAATCAATACATCAGATAATTCATTTTGATTAAGAACGACTCAGAAAGTATATTTAAAGGTGAATGGCAAAGCGTGATGGAGATCGCAGATTACTTTTACCCCCGGGTGTGGAGGTATCGTGTTTCAAAAAGTGTGTCGATTTTAAATATCACTCATTGATTTATAAACATTTTTCCTCACAAAAAGAAAATTCAATTCTGTACAAGAATATTTTGTATCTTCTATTACTTTCTCCAGTAATAACTCACCATTCAGGCATAACTTAAACCTCTTGTTCATAATCTCAACTTTTGTAAATGAAAACGCACATAAGAGTTAAAATAAACAATGTACTAAAGATTGATTACGCAAAAATGCGAGGCGTCTTCAGGATTAGAATCGATAAAACAGAATGGGTTAAAGAGAGCGATATAATAGCGGCGGGTGCTTGAGGCTGTCTGTCTCAGGCATTAGCTGAACGGCAGATAGAGAAAAGCCCCGAGTGATATTTTACCATCAACCCGAGGCCCCCTATATGCAGAACACATGTAGAGTGCCTCTTACTGACCGTAAGGTCAAGGAGAAGAGAGCAATGAAGCAGCATAAGGCGATGATTGTCGCCCTGATCGTCATCTGTATCACCGCCGTAGTGGCGGCGCTGGTAACGAGAAAAGACCTCTGTGAGGTTCACATCCGAACTGGCCAGACGGAGGTTGCTGTTTTCACGGCTTACGAATCCGAGTAAGAGCAACGGCGGGGAGTGATCCCCGCCACTTTACAGGTGCTCGCATATCTTCAACGCACCCTATTTTTACCCTGGCCTGCCCACGGGCAGGCTTTTGGGGAGGTTAGCGAGTCAGGTCGTCAAAAAACTTCTTCACACCATCAAAGAAGCTCTTTGAACGCGGGCTGTTGTGCTCGCCGGTTGGGCCACCGAAGCTTTCCTGCAGCTCTTGCAGCAGCTGTTTCTGCTTCTCGTTCAGACCTACCGGTGTTTCGACGACAACGCGGCACAGCAAGTCCCCTTGCGCACCGCCGCGAACAGACTTGACGCCTTTACCACGCATACGGAACAGCTTACCGGTCTGGGTTTCGCCAGGCACTTTCAGTTTGACGCGACCATCAAGGGTCGGTACTTCGATTTCGCCACCCAGCGCTGCCATCGCGAAGTTGATCGGGACTTCGCAATACAGGTTGTTACCTTCACGCTCGAAAATCGGGTGCTGTTTAACCTGAACCTGAACGTACAGATCGCCTGCCGGTGCGCCATGCTCGCCCGCTTCACCTTCGCCCGCAAGACGGATGCGGTCTCCAGTGTCCACCCCTGCCGGGATTTTAACGGACAGCGTTTTGCTGCGCTCAACACGACCATGACCATGACATTTGTTGCACGGATCTTTGATCAGCGTACCGCGGCCCTGACAGTGTGGACAGGTCTGCTGTACAGCGAAGAAGCCCTGGCGCATCTGCACCTGACCAGAACCATGACAGGTCGGACAGGTCTGCGGCTGTGTACCTGGTTTTGCACCGCTACCGTGGCAAACGTCACACTCTTCCAGAGTCGGAATGCGGATCTCTTTGGTCACGCCACGTACAGCTTCTTCGAGGGTGAGCTCCATGTTATAGCGTAAATCAGCACCGCGCGCCGCACGTTGACGACCACGTCCGCCGCCAAAAATATCGCCGAAAACGTCACCAAAAATATCGCTGAAGTCTGCGCCGCCGCCAAAACCGCCGCCGCCCATGCCGCCTTGCTCAAACGCAGCATGACCATACTGATCGTATGCCGCACGTTTTTGCGAGTCGGTCAGAACTTCATAAGCTTCCTTGATCTCTTTAAATTTCGCCTCGGCCTCTTTGTCACCCTGGTTACGGTCCGGGTGGTATTTCATGGCCAGGCGTTTGTAGGCCTTTTTGATTTCACGCTCTTCCGCTGTTTTGGAAACGCCTAAAATCTCGTAATAATCTTGCTTAGCCATCTTTTTTAAATTGCCCCTAGATGAATGCACGGGCGGAGAGGAAATTCCCCTTCGCCCGTGTCAGTATAATTACCCGTTTATAGGGCGATTATTTTTTGTCTTTGACTTCTTCAAATTCAGCGTCGACAACATCGTCATCTTTCGCGTTGTTTGCAGAAGCATCAGCACCGGCAGTCTGCTGCTGGGCATGTTGCTGCTGGGCGATTTCCATCAGTTTCTGGGAAACCTGTGCCAGTTCCTGCATTTTCGCTTCGATAGCGGCTTTGTCTTCACCTTTCAGAGCAGTTTCCAGTGCAGTCAGTGCAGACTCGATAGCAGTTTTGTCGTCAGCCGGCAGTTTGTCGCCTGCTTCTTCAACCTGCTTACGGGTGCTGTGCAGCAGATGGTCGCCCTGGTTGCGAGTCTGTACCAGCTCTTCAAACTTACGGTCAGCTTCGGCGTTAGCTTCTGCGTCGCGTACCATTTTCTGGATTTCATCTTCGTTCAGACCAGAAGAAGCCTTGATGGTGATCTTCTGCTCTTTACCGCTGTTTTTATCTTTCGCGGAAACGTGCAGGATACCGTCAGCATCGATATCGAAGGTAACTTCGATCTGCGGCATGCCGCGCGGTGCCGGGTTGATACCATCCAGGTTGAACTGACCCAGAGATTTGTTATCAGCCGCACGTTTACGTTCACCCTGCAGCACGTGGATGGTTACCGCAGACTGGTTGTCTTCAGCGGTAGAGAACACCTGGCTGTGCTTGGTCGGGATAGTGGTGTTTTTCGCGATCAGCGTCGTCATCACACCGCCCATGGTTTCGATACCCAGAGACAGCGGGGTAACGTCCAGCAGCAGTACGTCTTTCACGTCACCAGTCAGAACACCACCCTGAACAGCAGCACCGATTGCTACAGCTTCGTCCGGGTTAACGTCTTTACGCGGCTCTTTACCAAAGAATTCAGCAACTTTCTTCTGAACCATTGGCATACGAGTCTGACCACCAACGAGGATAACGTCGTCGATATCAGATACGGACAGGCCAGCGTCCTGCAGTGCAACTTTCAGCGGCTCAATGGAACGGTTTACCAGATCTTCAACCAGGCTTTCCAGTTTCGCACGAGTCACTTTGATGTTCATGTGTTTCGGACCGGTCGCGTCTGCAGTGATGTACGGCAGGTTAACGTCGGTCTGCTGAGCGGAAGACAGTTCGATTTTCGCTTTTTCTGCCGCTTCTTTCAGGCGCTGCATTGCCAGCGGATCGTTGCGCAGGTCAATGCCCTGATCTTTCTTGAATTCTTCAACCAGGTAGTTGATCAGACGGCTGTCGAAGTCTTCACCCCCCAGGTGGGTATCACCGTTGGTTGCCAGAACTTCGAAGGTTTTTTCGCCGTCAACTTCGTCGATTTCGATAATAGAAATATCGAAAGTACCACCACCCAGGTCATAAACCGCGATAGTACGGTTGCCAGTACCTTTGTCCAGACCGTAAGCCAGCGCAGCTGCGGTCGGTTCGTTGATGATACGTTTTACTTCCAGACCAGCGATACGGCCTGCGTCTTTGGTTGCCTGACGCTGAGCATCGTTAAAGTATGCCGGTACGGTGATAACAGCTTCAGTTACCGGTTCACCCAGGTAATCTTCAGCGGTTTTCTTCATTTTTTTCAGCACTTCAGCAGAGATCTGCGGCGGTGCCATTTTCTGGCCTTTAACTTCGACCCATGCGTCGCCGTTATCAGCAGCAATAATTTTGAACGGCATGATGGAAACATCACGCTGTACTTCTTCGTCCTGGAAGCGGCGGCCAATCAGGCGTTTAATCGCAAACAGGGTGTTTTGCGGGTTCGTCACTGCCTGACGTTTAGCCGGCTGACCAACCAGAGTTTCACCATCCTGGGTATAGGCAATGATAGAAGGCGTGGTGCGATCGCCTTCGGCGTTCTCCAGTACACGAGGAGTGGTGCCATCCATAATCGCTACACAAGAGTTGGTAGTACCCAGGTCGATACCAATTATTTTACCCATCTAAACGTCTCCACTATATATTCGGTCATCATGTGGTTGTGAGTCTGTAATAGGGGCGAAACGTCTGGTTTCAACTGCCCAATTTCATTTTTTTGCAGACTCACTCACTGCGGTTGACTACTAAATGGGGTCGTAACCCACGTCATCAAGGGGGAGATGCAAAAATTTTTTGTGCTTTTGCGCAGAAATTTCGCGATATGGCAGGACAAGACATGAAACTGACAGCAATTTTATTCATATAGAGAATGAATGACAGCCAAGACATTCATAGAAAAATTGTAATAAAAAGAAAATATTACGTACCTGAATCTTCTCTTTATCAGCAGTAAACTAGTGGGTATTCATCCCCTACCTCTCCCTACTAAGAGAATCCTTATGAAATCCGTTTTTACGCTTTCCGCCAGCCTGGCGATTAGCCTGCTGCTGTGCTGCACGGCGCAGGCAAACGACCATAAAATCCTCGGCGTCATTGCAATGCCGCGAAACGAAACCAACGATCTGGCGCTGAAACTTCCTGTTTGTCGCATTGTTAAACGCATTCAACTCACTGCCGACCATGGCGATTTACAGTTAAGTGGTGCATCGGTTTATTTCAAAGCCGCCCGTAGCGCCAGTCAGAGCCTGAATATTCCTTCAGAAATAAAAGAAGGGCAAACCACTGACTGGATCAACATTAACAGCGATAACGACAATAAACGCTGCGTCTCAAAAATCACCTTTTCCGGCCATACGGTGAACTCATCGGATATGGCCACGCTGAAAATTATCGGCGACGACTAACGCCAGAATATAGAAGCAAAAAAAATGAATGTTAATTACCTGAATGATTCAGATCTGGATTTTCTCCAGCATTGTAGTGAGGAACAATTGGCAAATTTCGCCCGGCTGCTCACCCATAATGAAAAAGGCAAAACTCGCCTCTCCAGCGTACTGATGCGCAACGAACTGTTTAAATCGATGGAAGGACATCCCGAGCAACACCGCCGCAACTGGCAGCTGATTGCCGGAGAATTACAACATTTTGGTGGCGATAGTATCGCCAACAAACTGCGCGGACACGGTAAATTGTATCGGGCCATTTTGCTCGATGTTTCAAAACGATTGAAGCTGAAAGCCGACAAAGAGATGTCTACGTTTGAAATTGAGCAACAGTTACTGGAACAATTTCTGCGTAATACCTGGAAGAAAATGGACGAGGAACATAAGCAGGAGTTTCTGCACGCGGTCGATGCCAGGGTGAATGAGCTGGAAGAGCTGCTGCCGCTGCTGATGAAAGACAAATTATTGGCAAAAGGCGTGTCGCATTTGCTTTCCAGCCAATTGACCCGCATTTTACGCACCCACGCAGCAATGAGCGTACTTGGGCATGGTTTGCTGCGCGGCGCGGGGCTGGGAGGCCCTGTAGGCGCGGCACTAAATGGGGTTAAAGCGGTCAGCGGCAGCGCCTATCGCGTGACGATTCCAGCCGTACTGCAAATCGCCTGCCTGCGCCGGATGGTTAGTGCCACTCAGGTCTGATACCGGAAACCGGGGAAAATTTTCATTTTCCCTTCAAAAGATCGTAGACACTGCCCCACTGGCTGATTATTATGCCGCGCCCTGAAAACACTACAGTTATTCAGGGAAATTATTTCACCATTCATTCGATGATGATTTTTGAGGAATTATGGGCAACACTAAGTTGGCTAATCCGGCACCGCTGGGCCTGATGGGCTTCGGCATGACCACCATTCTGCTTAACCTGCACAACGTGGGTTATTTCGCTCTTGACGGTATTATTCTTGCAATGGGCATTTTCTACGGCGGCATCGCGCAAATTTTTGCTGGTCTGCTGGAGTACAAAAAAGGCAACACTTTCGGTTTAACCGCATTCACCTCTTACGGTTCTTTCTGGCTGACGCTGGTTGCGATTCTGCTGATGCCGAAACTGGGTCTGACCGATGCGCCAAATGCACAGTTCCTTGGTGTCTACCTGGGTCTGTGGGGCGTATTTACGCTGTTTATGTTCTTCGGCACGCTGAAAGGCGCACGCGTTCTGCAATTCGTTTTCTTTAGCCTGACCGTGCTGTTTGCCCTGCTGGCGATCGGTAACATTGTCGGTAATGCCGCGATCATCCACTTTGCCGGCTGGATTGGTCTGATCTGCGGTGCCAGCGCAATCTATCTGGCGATGGGTGAAGTGCTGAACGAGCAGTTTGGTCGCACCGTTCTGCCGATTGGTGAATCGCACTAATTGTTTTGAGATCCCCCCGCCCGGGGGGATTTTTTTATTCGCTAACTTCGCGTCTTGCACTCTTCGGTCTGAATGCAGCAACCACTTCCGGTGCCGTTTCAACGTATGGCCCTTCCAGCAACTGAATGCAGTACGGTACGCTGGCAAAAATACCGTGCACCACAACGTTACCCTCAGCGTCCTTTACACCTTCCAGCGTCTCTTTAATCGACTTCGGCTGACCGGGTAAGTTAAGGATCAGCGCCTGTTTGCGAATCACACCCACCTGACGAGAAAGGATCGCAGTTGGTACAAAATGCAGGCTGATCTGGCGCATCTGTTCACCAAAGCCTGGCATCTCGCGGTCCGCTACTGCCAGCGTCGCATCGGGCGTTACGTCACGACGCGCCGGGCCAGTTCCGCCCGTGGTGAGCACCAGATGGCAACTCATTTCATCCACCAGCTCACACAACGTTTGCTCGATGATCGCCTGCTCATCGGGGATTAAGCGGGTTTCCAGTTCAAACGGCGTGGTTAGCGCCGATGTCAGCCATTCTTCCAGCGCAGGGATGCCTTTATCCTGATAAACGCCGCTGGATGCGCGATCAGAGATGGAAACTAAGCCAATACGTAAAGTATTCATCAAGATTTTTCCGTTTAAACAGTCTCGTTAAACAGAATGATACACTGCGAAGGGAGTGACAGACAGGCTTCAGAAGAGGTAGCGTGACCGACTTCCCGGTCACGCTAAGAATGATTACAGCAGATCGCCGATCATTTTTTCCAGTTTTTCCTGGTCAACAGCAAACTTACGGATACCTTCCGCCAGTTTATCTACTGCCATTGGATCCTGGTTGTGCTGCCACAGGAACTCGGACTCAGTGATACGCGCCGGACGCGCTTTCACTTCGCCGGTGTAAGACAGTTTACGTTCGATAGCCCCTTCGCTCTCCGCCAGCTCTTTCAGCAGTGCCGGTGCGATGGTCAGACGGTCGCAGCCTGCCAGTTCCAGAATTTCGCCGATGTTACGGAAGCTTGCGCCCATAACCACGGTTTCATAACCGTGCTCTTTGTAGTACTGGTAGATTTCAGATACAGAAACCACGCCCGGATCTTCTGCCGGAGCGTACTCTTTCTTATCGGTATTCGCTTTGTACCAGTCAAGAATACGGCCAACAAACGGCGAGATCAGGAACACGCCCGCTTCCGCACAAGCACGAGCCTGAGCAAAGGAGAACAGCAGGGTCAGGTTACAGTTGATGCCTTCTTTTTCCAGCTGTTCCGCAGCACGGATACCCTGCCAGGTAGAAGCCAGTTTGATCAGAATACGATCGTTGCTAATCCCTGCATCGTTGTAGAGTTTGATCAGGCGTTTTGCTTTCGCAATTGACGCTTCGGTGTCATAGGAAAGACGCGCATCAACTTCAGTTGAGATACGGCCCGGAACCAGTTTCAGGATTTCCAGACCAATATTTACTGCCAGTTTGTCGGTCGCGTCCACGATCTGCTGCGCGCGATCGTTGCTCTGCTGTTTCGCCCAGGCGACAGCATCATCAATCAACTTACGGTATTCCGGAATCTGCGCTGCGTTAAGAATGAGAGAAGGGTTGGTTGTGGCATCCTGCGGTTGATACAGCTTCATTGCCGCGATGTCCCCAGTGTCGGCCACTACGGTGGTGTACTGACGAAGGGAGGTCAATTTGTCCGTCATGATAGTATTTCTCTTTAAACAGCTTGTTAGGGGGATGTAACCGGTCTGCCCTGATGATATCACGACGCAACGTCAGCGCAACCGCCGACAAGACGGTTATCGCCAGGCGAGACTGTTTCGGATTTCTGACACTGCGTTGATATCGCCCGCCATTTTTATACAAAACCTCATGTATGCTACGCAGAAGTTATCAAGTACCTCGTAGCGTATATACTTCTTAAACAATTGGTAACGTTTACACAGGAAAGTCATCGCGACCGGCAATAAGAGGGATATGCATGCCAGATTTTTTCTCCTTTATTAACAGCGTCCTTTGGGGATCGGTAATGATTTACCTGCTCTTCGGCGCAGGTTGTTGGTTCACTTTTCGCACCGGATTTGTGCAGTTTCGCTACATCCGCCAGTTTGGCAAAAGTCTTAAAAATAGCATTCATCCACAGCCAGGCGGTTTAACCTCATTTCAGTCATTGTGTACCAGTCTTGCGGCGCGCGTGGGTAGCGGCAACCTGGCTGGCGTTGCGCTGGCTATTACCGCCGGTGGACCAGGTGCCGTCTTCTGGATGTGGGTTGCCGCGTTTATCGGCATGGCGACCTCGTTTGCCGAATGTTCCCTTGCACAACTTTATAAAGAACGTGACGTTAATGGGCAGTTTCGTGGCGGACCGGCATGGTATATGGCGCGCGGGCTGGGGATGCGCTGGATGGGCGTTCTGTTCGCCCTCTTTTTGCTCATCGCCTACGGCATAATTTTCAGCGGAGTTCAGGCGAACGCCGTTGCCCGAGCCCTGAGTTTTTCTTTTGATTTTCCTCCGCTGGTGACAGGCATTATTCTCGCTGTCTTTGCTCTGCTGGCAATCACTCGCGGTCTTCATGGCGTCGCCCGGCTCATGCAGGGGTTTGTCCCGTTGATGGCGATAATCTGGGTACTGACCAGCCTGGTAATTTGCGTAATGAATATCGGGCAACTTCCCCACGTCATTTGGTCTATTTTTGAGAGTGCTTTTGGCTGGCAGGAAGCGGCAGGCGGCGCGGCGGGATATACCTTAAGCCAGGCGATTACTAACGGTTTTCAGCGCAGTATGTTTTCCAATGAGGCGGGAATGGGGTCGACGCCAAACGCGGCAGCGGCAGCGGCGTCCTGGCCTCCGCATCCCGCAGCGCAAGGAATTGTCCAGATGATTGGCATTTTTATCGACACCCTGGTCATCTGTACGGCAAGCGCCATGCTGATATTACTGGCGGGTAACGGCACAACCTACATGCCGCTGGAAGGTATTCAGCTTATCCAGAAGGCGATGCGGGTGTTAATGGGTTCCTGGGGTGCTGAGTTTGTTACCCTCGTGGTTATTCTGTTTGCCTTCAGCTCCATCGTTGCCAACTACATTTATGCCGAAAACAATCTCTTCTTTTTACGCCTGAACAACCCTAAAGCGATCTGGTGTCTGCGGATCTGCACCTTCGCAACGGTCATCGGCGGCACCTTGCTAAGTCTTCCGCTGATGTGGCAACTGGCAGATATCATAATGGCCTGCATGGCTATTACCAATTTGACCGCCATATTACTGCTCTCGCCTGTGGTTCATACCATTGCCAGTGATTATCTACGCCAGCGTAAACTCGGCGTGCGCCCGGTGTTTGATCCGTTGCGTTATCCGGAGATCGGTCGCCAGCTTTCTCCAGACGCGTGGGATGACGTTTCGCAGGAGTAATCACAACTATCGATCAACTCATTCTCTTTTTTTGCTAAAGTCGGCATAAATTTCCTGCAAGGACTGGATATGCTGATTCTTATTTCACCTGCGAAAACGCTTGATTACCAAAGCCCGTTGCCCACCACGCGCTATACGCTGCCGGAGCTGTTAGACAACTCCCAGCAGCTGATCCATGAAGCGCGGAAACTGACGCCCCCGCAGATTAGCTCCCTGATGCGCATCAGCGACAAACTGGCGGGTATCAACGCCGCTCGCTTTCATGACTGGCAGCCAGATTTCACGTCGGAGAATGCCCGCCAGGCGATTCTGGCATTTAAAGGTGATGTCTACACCGGCTTGCAGGCCGAAACCTTCAGCGAAGACGATTTCGATTTTGCCCAACAGCATTTGCGAATGCTTTCCGGCTTGTATGGCGTACTGCGCCCGCTCGATTTAATGCAGCCTTATCGTCTGGAAATGGGGATACGTCTTGAGAATGCCCGAGGGAAAGATCTGTATCAATTCTGGGGAGATATCATCACCAACAAGCTGAACGAGGCGCTCGCAGCACAAGGCGATAATGTGGTGATAAATCTGGCGTCAGATGAGTATTTTAAATCGGTGAAGCCGAAGAAATTGAATGCCGAGATTATCAAGCCAGTGTTCCTCGATGAGAAGAACGGCAAATTTAAGATAATCAGCTTCTACGCTAAGAAAGCACGCGGTCTGATGAGTCGTTTCATTATTGAAAATCGGCTGACCAAACCAGAGCAACTGACTGGTTTTAATAGCGAAGGTTACTTCTTTGATGAAGCTTCCTCCAGCAATGGCGAACTGGTGTTTAAACGCTACGAGCAGCGTTAAGTTTGCAGTAAATGCCGGATGGCAATCCGGCATTGATATTTAGCGATGATGTTTGTCAGGCCCCGGACGATGATCGCCACGATGATCATTGTGCTTGTTATGGCGCGGCGATGGCGGCGGTCCGTGTGGGTGCCAGCGATTGCCTCGCCATTCATAATGTTGTTTCCACCAGCCGTGGTCGCGCCAGTGACCGCCATCCCAGTAATAGCCACGATTATCACGATCGCCTATCTGTAATTTTACTGACGGGACTAACGTAATTTCCGCAGCCTGTGCTGCCATGGGAGCGACCAGAACCAGGGAAAGTGCGAGTACGATAGATTGCATCTTTTTCACAGGTTACTCCTTTTATCATTGCCCGTTATGGGTCGATATCCGGAGATTACGCGATGAGAACGGCAGTTGTTATTCTCCGCAATCCTAATCTCTAAGTTACCGCATTTATTGAGAATTTCTCCTTTTTCCCTGTCGTTTTTCTCCATATTTTCTTCATAAAAAAGCCGGGCTGCATAAAAGCAAACCCGGCCTGATTGAGATAATGAATAGATGTTACTGATGATTCATCATCAATTTACGCAACGCAGCAAAATCGGCGGGCAGGTTATGCGAAAGCAAGGGTAAATCAGCACGTTCTGCCAGCTCTTTTGGCAGATCCAATGTTTCACCGAGAATCGCTTCCACGCTCTCTTTAAATTTCGCCGGATGCGCGGTGCCGAGGAACAAGCCATATTCGCCTGGATGCAACTGGTCACGCAGCGCACGATAAGCTACGGCAGCGTGCGGCTCCGAGGTATAGCCCAGTTCTTTTAACTCACGCATTGTCTGTTGCGTGGTTTCATCATCCACGGCTGCATACCCCAGCTCTTTCAGTTGCCAGATTTTGCGGCGGAACAACTCTTCCACACGCGGCCAGTTGTTTGGCTGGCTAACATCCATCGCATTGGATAACGTCGCCTGAGTCGCTTTGGGTGACCACTGACCGTCGTGCAGGAAACGTGGCACGGTATCGTTCACGTTGGTCGCAGCAATAAAACGTTTCACCGGCAGACCGAGTGACTTCGCCAGCAGACCCGCCGTCAAATCGCCGAAGTTTCCGCTTGGCACCGAGACAACCAGCTGGTTGCGCGCTTCCTGCGGCAGCTGCGCAACAGCTTCAAAGTAGTAGCAAATCTGCGCCAGCAAACGGCTGATGTTAATGGAGTTAGCAGAGTTTAGCCCCAGCGCCACTTTCAGTTCTTCATCATCAAACGCCTGCTTCACCAGCGCCTGACAGGCATCGAAATCGCCGTCGATGGCAACAGTTTCGATATTGCCGCCCAATGTACAGAACAGTTTTTCTTGCAGTGGACTGATTTTGCCTCGTGGATAGAGGATAACCACTTTCACATTCGGTAAACCGTAGAAAGCATGAGCCACTGCCGCTCCAGTATCACCAGATGTCGCGGTCAGAATGGTCACTGGCTTATCGCCCGCAATATGGGTCAGCATTTGTGCCATAAAGCGACCGCCGAAATCTTTAAATGCCAGCGTTGGCCCGTGAAACAATTCCAGACAACCGACATCGCTTTCAACATTGGCGACCGGAGCCGGGAAGGCAAACGCCGCGCGTACGCGCTCTTCCAGGATTTCCTGCGGGATTTCATCACCAATAAACGCCGAGAGGATCTTCGCACTGCGGGTGACAAAATCCAGCTTCAGCATCTCATCAATTTCAGTCAGGCTGAATTCCGGCAGGTCGTGCGGGAAAAACAGCCCCTGATTTTTGCCCAACCCCTGGGTTACGGCTTGCGCAAAGCTGACCTGCTCATTGTGATCTTTCAGATTGTAGAGTTTCATTTAGTTTTCCAGTACTCGTGCGCCCGCCGTATCCAGCTGGCAAATATGAACAAAACCTTCCTGATTTTGCAGGTAGTTCTTACCCAACCAGTCGGCAACGCGCTGGGCGGTTTCCGGCTTGTCACACAGAGCGAACAAGGTCGGGCCGGAGCCGGAGATACCGCTCGCTACCGCGCCGATTTCCGCGACCGCCTGCCGCGCCTGCCGGAAGCCTGGCAGTAACCGTTCACGGTAGGGTTCAGCGATAACATCTTTCATCAGCTTCGCGGCAAGCTCAGGCTGACGGGAATAGCAGGCGTGAATGAAGCCTGCCAGATGTCGCCCGTGCGCAATGCAATCCTGGCGGCGATACTGCGCCGGTAAAATAGCCCGGGCTTCTGCCGTCGAGACTTTAATCCCCGGATACGCCAGCACCCACAGCCACTCATCAAACCCTGGCACTTGCTGACTGATGATGTCGTTTTCTTCGATCATCAACTGCATACCACCAAGAAAACACGGTGCCACGTTGTCGTAATGAATGCTGCCGGAGATACGGCCTTCCAGCTCGCCCATCAAAGCCAGCAAACGAGTGTCATTAAGCGGCTTGCCGCAGTGTTCATTCATCGCCATCAGCGCCGCGACCACCGAACAGGCACTGGAGCCTAAGCCCGAACCGATCGGCATATTCTTTTCCAGGGTCATCGCCACTGGAATTTGCTTACCCAGTTCCTGGCAAAAACGCTCCCAGCACTGATAAACGATATTTTCCCGTGGTTCTGACGGCAGCTTATCGGCAAAGCGTCCGAGGTTGTTGAGACTGAATGTCTCTGCCGCCTCAACCGTGACTACATCTCCGAGCAATGCACCATCAACAGGTGTCACCGCCGCCCCGAGCACATCAAACCCGACGCTCATATTGGCACTGGAAGCCGGGGCATAAACTTTAACCATGTCAGACTCCTAACTTCCATGAGAGGGTACGTAGCAGATCGGCAAAGACACCAGCAGCTGTAACGTCATTGCCCGCGCCATATCCGCGCAGAACCAACGGCAGCGGCTGATAATAGTGGCTATAGAAGGCCAGGGCGTTTTCGCCATTTTTCACTTTGAACAGCGGATCATTGCCATCCACTTCGGCAATCTTCACGCGGCAGATGCCATCTTCATCAATATTGCCAACATAGCGCAAAACTTTGCCCTCATCACGAGCCTTCGCCACGCGTGCGGCAAAGAGATCGTCGAGCTGTGACAGATTCGCCATAAAAGCGGCAACATCACCCTCTGCGTTAAACTCTGCGGGCAGCACAGGTTCAATTTCAATATCCGCCAGTTCCAGTTCACGTCCCGTTTCACGGGCGAGAATCAATAGCTTACGCGCCACATCCATACCAGAAAGATCATCTCGCGGGTCCGGTTCGGTATAACCCATTTCCCGCGCCAGCGTGGTCGCCTCGGAGAAACTCATGCCTTCGTCTAACTTGCCGAAGATATAAGAAAGCGAACCAGAAAGAATGCCGGAGAACTTCATCAATTCATCACCTGCATTGAGCAGATTTTGCAGGTTCTCAATAACCGGTAATCCAGCCCCAACGTTGGTGTCATAGAGGAATTTACGCCGCGATTTTTCCGCCGCATAACGCAACTGATGGTAGTAATCCATCGACGAGGTGTTGGCCTTTTTGTTCGGCGTGACAACGTGGAAACCTTCGCGCAGGAAGTCGGCATATTGATCCGCCACTGCCTGGCTGGAAGTGCAGTCAACAATGACCGGGTTCAGCAGATGATATTCTTTCACGAGGCGAATTAAGCGCCCGAGATTAAACGGCTCTTTGGCTTGCGCCAGTTCTTCCTGCCAGTTTTCCAGATTAAGGCCATGTACATTGGTGAGCAGTGCCTTCGAGTTGGCAACACCGCAGACACGTAAGTCGATATGTTTATTCTTCAACCAGCTTTGCTGACGCTTCAGTTGCTCCAGCAGCGCACCGCCAACGCCACCGACACCAATCACAAACACTTCGATAACCTGATCGGTGTTGAACAGCATCTGATGAGTAACGCGCACGCCAGTGGTCGCATCATCGTTATTGACCACGACAGAGATTGAGCGTTCAGAAGATCCCTGAGCAATGGCGACAATGTTGATATTGGCGCGGGCCAGCGCGGCAAAGAATTTCGCCGAGATCCCACGCAAGGTGCGCATACCATCACCTACCACCGAGATAATGGCCAGCCGTTCCGTCACCGCCAGCGGCTCCAGCAAGCCTTCCTTCAGTTCAAGATAGAACTCTTCCTGCATCGCCCGTTCAGCTCGCACACAGTCGCTTTGTGGAACGCAGAAACTGATACTGTATTCAGAAGACGATTGCGTAATCAGCACCACGGAAATACGGGCGCGTGACATCGCTGCAAAGACACGCGCCGCCATGCCAACCATCCCTTTCATCCCCGGGCCGGAAACGCTGAACATTGCCATGTTATTCAGATTGGAAATGCCCTTGACCGGTAATTCGTCTTCATCACGGCTGGCACCAATGAGCGTACCTGGTGCTTGAGGATTTCCGGTATTTTTAATCAGGCAAGGGATCTGGAACTGGGCGATAGGGGTAATTGTGCGGGGGTGAAGAACTTTAGCGCCGAAGTAGGAAAGCTCCATCGCTTCCTGGTAGGACATCGACTTCAACAACCTCGCATCGGGCACCTGACGCGGGTCGCAGGTATAGACCCCGTCAACGTCCGTCCAAATCTCGCAACAATCGGCGCGTAGACAGGCAGCCAGCACCGCAGCAGAGTAGTCGGAACCGTTGCGTCCAAGCACCACCAGTTCGCCTTTTTCATTACCGGCGGTGAAACCTGCCATCAGCACCATGTGATCAGCCGGAATACGACTTGCCGCAATACGGCGGGTGGACTCAGCAATATCGACGGTAGATTCGAGGTAATGCCCCACTGCCAGCAGTTTTTCGACCGGATCGATAACGGTAACGTTGTGACCGCGCGCTTCTAATACGCCGGCCATAATGGCGATCGACATTTTCTCGCCACGGCAAATCAGCGCAGCGTTGATGCTATCCGGGCACTGCCCCAACAAACTAATGCCATGCAGGACATGTTTTATTTGGGCAAATTCCTGATCGACGAAAGTTTTCAATTGCGCCAGCGGGAACCCCGGCTGGGCGGCGGCGAGTCCCGTCAAAAGTTCGGCAAAAATACGTTCGGCATCGCTGATATTGGGTAAAGCATCCTGGCCGCTAATGGTTTTTTCAATCATCGCCACCAGGTGGTTGGTGATTTTGGCGGGGGCAGAGAGGACGGTGGCCACCTGCCCCTGCCTGGCATTGCTTTCCAGAATATCGGCAACCCGCAGAAAACGTTCTGCATTTGCCACTGATGTACCGCCGAACTTCAACACTCGCATGGTTGTTACCTCGTTACCTTTGGTCGAAAAAAAAAGCCCGCACTGTCAGGTGCGGGCTTTTTTCTGTGTTTCCTGTACGCGTCAGCCCGCACCGTTACCTGTGGTAATGGTGATGGTGGTGGTAATGGTGGTGCTAATGCGTTTCATGGATGTTGTGTACTCTGTAATTTTTATCTGTCTGTGCGCTATGCCTATATTGGTTAAAGTATTTAGTGACCTAAGTCAATAAAATTTTAATTTACTCACGGCATGTAACCAGTTCAGAAGCTGCTATCAGACACTCTTTTTTTAATCCACACAGAGACATATTGCCCGTTGCAGTCAGAATGAAAAGCTGAAAAATACTTACAAAGGCGTTTTTTATTTGGTGATATTTTTTTCAATATCATGCAGCAAACGGTGCAACATTGCCGTGTCTCGTTGCTCTAAAAGCCCCAGGCGTTGTTGTAACCAGTCGACCAGTTTTATGTCATCTGCCACTGCCAGAGTCGTCAGCAATGTCATGGCTCGTTCGCGTAAAGCTTGCAGTTGATGTTGGTCTGCCGTTGCATCACTTTTCGCCGGTTGTTGTATTAATGTTGCTAATTGATAGCAATAGACCATCACCGCCTGCCCCAGATTGAGCGAAGGATAATCCGCCACCATCGGCACACCAGTAAGAACGTCAGCCAACGCTAACTCTTCGTTAGTCAACCCGGAATCTTCGCGACCAAACACCAGCGCGGCATGGCTCATCCATGAAGATTTTTCCTCTAACAGCGGCACCAGTTCAACTGGCGTGGCGTAGTAATGATATTTCGCCCGACTGCGCGCAGTGGTGGCGACAGTGAAATCGACATCGTGTAACGATTCAGCCAGTGTCGGGAAAACTTTAATATTATCAATAATATCACTAGATCCATGTGCGACCCAGCGGGTGGCTGGCTCCAGGTGTGCCTGACTATCGACAATCCGCAGATCGCTAAACCCCATCGTTTTCATTGCCCGCGCCGCTGCCCCAATATTTTCTGCTCTGGCGGGTGCGACCAGAATAATCGTTATACGCATATTGCCACTCTTCTTGATCAAATAACCGCGAACCGGGTGATCACTGTCAACTTATTACGCGGTGCGAATTTACAAATTCTTAACGTAAGTCGCAGAAAAAGCCCTTTACTTAGCTTAAAAAAGGCTAAACTATTTCCTGACTGTACTAACGGTTGAATTGTTAAAAAATGCTACATATCCTTCTGTTTACTTAGGATAATTTTATAAAAAATAAATCTCGACAATTGGATTCACCACGTTTATTAGTTGTATGATGCAACTAGTTGGATTATTAAAATAATGTGACGAAAGCTAGCATTTAGATACGATGATTTCATCAAACTGTTAACGTGCTACAATTGAACTTGATATATGTCAACGAAGCGTAGTTTTATTGGGTGTCCGGCCCCTCTTAGCCTGTTATGTTGCTGTTAAAATGGTTAGGATGACAGCCGTTTTTGACACTGTCGGGTCCTGAGGGAAAGTACCCACGACCAAGCTAATGATGTTGTTGACGTTGATGGAAAGTGCATCAAGAACGCAATTACGTACTTTAGTCATGTTACGCCGATCATGTTAATTTGCAGCATGCATCAGGCAGGTCAGGGACTTTTGTACTTCCTGTTTCGATTTAGTTGGCAATTTAGGTAGCAAACATGCAGACCCCGCACATTCTTATCGTTGAAGACGAGTTGGTAACACGCAACACGTTGAAAAGTATTTTCGAAGCGGAAGGCTATGATGTTTTCGAAGCGACAGATGGCGCGGAAATGCATCAGATCCTCTCTGAATATGACATCAACCTGGTGATCATGGATATCAATCTGCCGGGTAAGAACGGTCTTCTGTTAGCGCGTGAACTGCGCGAGCAGGCGAATGTTGCGTTGATGTTCCTGACTGGCCGTGACAACGAAGTCGATAAAATTCTCGGCCTCGAAATCGGTGCAGATGACTACATCACCAAACCGTTCAACCCGCGTGAACTGACGATTCGTGCACGCAACCTGCTGTCCCGTACCATGAATCTGGGTACTGTCAGCGAAGAACGTCGTAGCGTTGAAAGCTACAAGTTCAATGGTTGGGAACTGGACATCAACAGCCGTTCGTTGATCGGCCCTGATGGCGAGCAGTACAAGCTGCCGCGCAGTGAGTTCCGCGCCATGCTTCACTTCTGTGAAAACCCAGGCAAAATTCAGTCCCGTGCTGAACTGCTGAAGAAAATGACCGGCCGTGAGCTGAAACCGCACGACCGTACTGTAGACGTGACGATCCGCCGTATTCGTAAACATTTCGAATCTACGCCGGATACGCCGGAAATCATCGCCACCATTCACGGTGAAGGTTATCGCTTCTGCGGTGATCTGGAAGATTAATCGGCTTTACCACCGTCAAAAAAACGGCGCTTTTTAGCGCCGTTTTTATTTTTCAACCTTATTTCCAGATACGTAATTCATCGTCCGTTGTAACTTCTTTACTGGCTTTCATTTTCGGCAGTGAAAACGCATACCAGTCGATATTACGGGTCACAAACATCATGCCGGCCAGCGCCACCACCAGCACACTGGTTCCCAACAACAGCGCGCTATCGGCAGAGTTGAGCAGTCCCCACATCACACCATCCAGCAACAACAGCGCGAGGGTAAACAACATGCTGTTGCGCCAACCTTTCAATACCGCCTGCAAATAAATACCGTTCATTAACGCCCCAATCAGACTGGCGATTATCCATGCCACGGTAAAACCGGTATGTTCAGAAAGCGCCAGCAAGAGCAAATAAAACATCACCAATGAAAGCCCCACCAGCAAATATTGCATTGGGTGTAAGCGTTGCGCGGTGAGCGTTTCAAAAACAAAGAACGCCATAAAAGTCAGCGCAATCAGCAGAATGGCATACTTAGTCGCCCGGTCAGTTAATTGGTATTGATCGGCTGGCGTCGTCACTGCGACGCTAAACGCCGGGAAGTTTTCCCAGCCGGTATCATTGCCTGAAGCAAAACGCTCACCGAGATTATTAGCAAACCAGCTGCTTTGCCATTGCGCCTGAAAACCTGACTCACTAACTTCCCGTTTGGCTGGTAGAAAATCACCTAAAAAACTGGGATGCGGCCAGTTGCTGGTTAAGGTCATTTCGCTATTACGCCCGGCAGGCACCACAGAAAGATCGCCGGTACCGCTTAAATTCAGTGCCATATTCAGCTTCAGGTTCTGCTTCCGCCAGTCCCCTTCGGGTAAAGGGATATGCACGCCCTGCCCGCCTTGCTCTAACCCGGTGCCGGGTTCAATGGTCAGCGCCGTTCCGTTAACTTCAGGCGCTTTCACCACACCAATACCACGCGCATCCCCGACGCTAATCACAATAAATGGCTTGCCAAAGGTGATATTTGGCGCGTCGAGTTCGCTAAGACGCGAAACATCGAAATCGGCTTTTAGCGTTAAATCACTGTGCCAGACCTGACCGGTATAAATCCCTATCTTGCGTTCTTCCACGTTCTGATTGCCATCAACCATCAATGACTCAGGTAACCAAAAATGGATAAAACTTCGTTTCCGCTCCACGGTTTTATCCTCTTCCTGCACCGTATAAAGCTCGGTCACAGGAATAGCGATGAGCGGCCCAACGAGTTTTTGCGGCCCGCTGGTACTTTGGCGAATCGCATCTTCCACATCGCTACGGTAATCGGCACGTTCGACAATCACCTGCCGAATCAGCATTATCGGAATCAACAACAGCAATACGGCACCAAACAGGGTGGTCATTTTCCAGAACAGGGGGGATTTCAACATAGTCTTCTCCTTTGCAATGGCAGCAGGATACGAAGGCTATGTGGGAAGAATTTGAAGCTATGTGAAGTGACGGTGAAGTCGAAGCGAGGCCAGCACGCCACCTTCCTGCACGTTGTGCAGCGTGACTTCGCCGTTAAACAAACGGGCGACCTCACTGACGAACGCCAACCCCAGACCGCTGCTTTTTTGCCCATTTGCACGCGGCAAAGAGTAAAAGCGTTCAAAAATACGTGAAAGCGCGTAGTCAGGAATACCACTACCGGTATCCAGCACCTTAAGCGTGACGTGTTCCTGCTCCACTTCGGCGCTTAGCGTTATACGACCGCTCTCGGGGGTAAAATCGATGGCGTTATCCAGTAAATTCCCCAGCGCCTGCTCCAGTAACGTCGGTTCAGCAGCAACGTTAACCTCGGTGGGCATAACATGCAGAGTGATTTTTTTTTCTGCCAACTGCACGGTGCGCGCTTCGCTGACGCGGCGGAATAATGCCGCCACATCAACAACAGTCAGAACGACTTCCTGACGATTCTCCAGTCTTGCCTGGCGTAGTAACGTTTCCACCAGTGCCTGCATACGCGCATTTTGCGTCAGAATGTTGTCAGTAAAACGAGCCACCACTTCCGGCGGCGGACCTTCGCGTAAAATTTCCGCCGCGCCACGAATCGCCGCCAGTGGGCTTTTTAGCTCATGGGTTAACGCATAAACATACTGCTCAATATAGTTTTTCCCTTCCAGCTTCACGCGCATACTTTCCAGCGCCTGCGCGAGTTTACGCAACTCGCTACTACCGAGATCGGGGAGAGGAACGGGCTTATTGTCAGTGACGGAATCAGCATAGCGAGTGAGCCGGGCAATAGAGCGGTTGATCCACCAAACCATGCCTGCGCCAATCACCAGTGCAATCCCCAACAAAATGGCGCTGGCCCATAAAATTCGCCGCTCGCTACGCTTAATGACCGGAGCCATCGCCGCGTTCGGTTTGCCTACGCTCAAAACGCCAATAAGCCGCGAGCCGTCCATAATCGGTGCGGCAACATACATCACAGAACTTTCGGGATCGGCAGGATTTTGCAACGTGCTGCGCGCACCATACTGACCACGCAACGTTAGCCAGACGTCATTCCAGCGCGAATAATCCTGTCCAACGGCTTTATTTGCCGAATCGAACAATACTTTGCCCTGCGCATCGGTCATATAGACATGATATTCATTGCGCACTTTGTTAATGCCACCGATATTGGCGCGAAACGGGCGATGTTGTAGCTGATTAAACGCCTGCGCCAGTTGCCCATGCGTTGGGTCCCCAGAGAGCAAATCGGGACGCGCCAGCTCCGCCAGCAACGTTGCGGTGTCGATCAACGTCCCCTCCGTTGCTCTTCGCACGCCCGGTTTAACTTCTTTGACAAAAATGGCCAGTACGAACCAGGCTGCCACCGCCACCAGTAAAAAATAGCCCAGCAACAACCGCATGCCGATACGCATTACAGGCCCCTCAGGCTATATCCCATGCCGCGATGAGTATTAATCGGTGAAAGATCGGGGTTGATGGCGCGCAGCTTGGCACGCAGCGTTTTAATGTGGGTATCGACGGTGCGATCGTAGGTGTCCTGCGCATCTTCCCACACGCTATCCATCAGTTGCTGGCGGGACCAGACGCGGCCTGGCGACTTGAGTAACGTCTTCAGCAATAAAAACTCATACCGCGTCAGCGTTAATGGCGTGTCAAACCAGCTGATCTGCGCCGCGGGTTCATTCAATTCAAAATGACCAATACGGATGACGGGAGACGGCGTCGAGAACTTCTTCACCCGACGCAGTAAGGTGCGCACCCTGGCGCACACTTCGCGGGGTGAAAACGGTTTAGCCACATAGTCGTCAGCGCCAATTTCCAGCCCAAGCAGGCGATCGACCTCTTCACTTCGGGCCGTCAGGAACAGTACAGGTAACGCCGGATGGAGCGCCAGTAACTGGCGGCACAATTCAAAGCCGCTGATATCCGGCAGACCAACATCGAGAATCATGACGTCGGGTACCTGCTGGCGAGCTTTATCCAGCACCGGCAAGCCTCGCTCAAAGACCTCGACAGCAAAACCTTCCTGCTGCAACATGTAGACCAGCGTGTCGGCTATCCCTTGCTCATCTTCCACTAACCAGACCGTTTCCCGTCGCATAAATCGCCTCTGTTATTGCCGCCACGGCATGACAGGAACCGCGCTAATCGCGTTTTTCGGCGAACCTTCTACAACTTTGTCGGAGTAAGCCAGATAAGCGAGCGCGTTGCGTTTAGCGTCATAAAAGCGCACGACCTGTAACGACTTAAAGACCAGGGACGTACGTTTTTTGAATACTACCTCGCCCTGAGCTTTGCCGTTTTTAATACGATCCGACAGTTCAATCGGCCCGACTTGCTGACAAGAAATGGCCGCATCGGAGGTATCTTCCGCCAGACCCAATCCCCCTTTAATACCACCGGTTTTCGCCCGGCTCACATAACAGGTGACATTTTTCACATCGGGATCATCAAAGGCTTCCACAACAATTTTGTGATCCGGGCCGATCATTTTAAATACGGTGTCGACCGAACCAATCTCTTCTGCATGAGCCAATGGCCCCAGCATTATCAGGCTTAAAGACAGGATCAAATGCTTGTATTTCATATTGTTACCATTTTTATCTATTACACGAGCAATTAGTTCGTCACGGTAAATAACATATTGATTAAGAACAAAATCTCAATACTTTTATTTCCGTCAAGTCCTAAAACATACTCTACTAAGAAAAAAACACTGAATGCTAAAACAGCAAAAAATGCTATTATCCAATTACCTGATGTCAGGTGCTCGTTGTTGAAAGGATGAGGATATTTTATGGATCAGGCCGGCATTATTCGCGACCTTTTAATCTGGCTGGAAGGTCATCTGGATCAGCCCCTGTCGCTCGACAATGTAGCGGCGAAAGCAGGTTATTCCAAGTGGCACTTACAGAGAATGTTTAAAGATGTCACTGGCCATGCTATTGGCGCGTATATTCGTGCTCGTCGTTTGTCGAAATCGGCGGTCGCACTACGCCTGACTGCGCGTCCGATTCTGGACATCGCGCTGCAATACCGCTTCGACTCTCAACAGACATTTACCCGCGCATTCAAGAAGCAGTTTGCCCAGACTCCTGCACTTTACCGCCGTTCTCCTGAATGGAGCGCCTTTGGTATTCGCCCGCCGCTACGTCTGGGTGAATTCACTATGCCAGAGCACAAATTTGTCACCCTGGAAGATACGCCGCTGATTGGTGTAACCCAAAGCTACTCCTGTTCGCTGGAGCAAATCTCTGATTTCCGCCATGAAATGCGTTATCAGTTCTGGCACGATTTTCTCGGCAACGCGCCGACCATTCCACCTGTGCTCTACGGCCTGAATGAAACGCGTCCGAGCCAGGATAAAGACGACGAGCAAGAAGTGTTCTATACCACCGCATTAGCCCAGGATCAGGCAGATGGCTATGTATTGACCGGGCATCCTGTGATGCTGCAAGGCGGTGAATATGTGATGTTTACCTATGAAGGTCTGGGAACCGGCGTGCAGGAGTTTATCCTGACGGTATACGGAACGTGCATGCCAATGCTCAACCTGACGCGCCGTAAAGGTCAGGATATTGAGCGATACTACCCGGCAGAAGATGCCAAAGCGGGAGATCGCCCAATTAATCTGCGCTGTGAACTGCTGATTCCGATCCGTCGTTAACGCTGCAGCTCATCTAATGCAGGGGCGTCCAGATGCGAGATGTCCCCTGCGGTTTCAACGACCCAGCCAGACGCCAGCCACAGGCTTTCCTGATAATCCACGCGCGAAATAGAACAGTTACGCAGACGTAAGCGACGCTCTGCCCATGCTGGTAATCCGAGAATCGTACTCACCAGGCATCCCAGTGCAATACCGTGGCTCACCAGCAGCGGTCGGCTTCCCTGCGGTAAGTCCCGGCAAGATTCCAGTGCCGCATTGACGCGATCGCTGAGCTCCTGCATTGACTCTCCTTCAGGAATACGCCCGTCAACGGTGCCATTGACCAGCTGCCGACGCCAGTTCTCTTCTTCTTCGGTCAGAGAATCGATATGTCTTTTTTCCAGCACCCCCATGTTTAATTCACGCAGGCGAGAATCAAAGATGATGTCACAGCCGCAGGCCTGGGCGATGATTTCCGCCGTACGCCGGGTGCGTCCTAAATCGCTACTGATGATATGCGTAATGCCAAGCTCTTTGGCACGGGTTGCCACCTGCATCGCCTGTTGCTCACCTTTGGCGGTCAGCGGGCTGTCAGACTGGCCCTGAATACGTCGCTCGGCGTTCCACTGCGTTTCACCGTGGCGGACTAGGTATACCTGTAACATGCTTTTTTTCCGTATACTGCTGTAACGTTAATTTTCTGAGTAATGCTGATTATGCACCAAGTTGTCTGTGCGACCACCAATCCCGCTAAAATTCAGGCCATTCTGCAGGCATTTCACGAGATCTTCGGCGAAGGATCCTGCCATATTGCATCCGTTGCCGTCGAGAGCGGTGTACCGGAACAACCCTTTGGCAGTGAGGAAACGCGCGCTGGCGCACGAAATCGGGTAGCAAATGCTCGCCGTTTACTTCCAGAGGCTGATTTTTGGGTGGCGATTGAAGCTGGCATCGATGGTGACAGCACTTTCAGTTGGGTGGTGATTGAAAACGCCAGCCAGCGCGGCGAGGCGCGTTCGGCTACTTTGCCGTTGCCTGCGGTGATTCTGGAAAAAGTGCGTGAAGGTGAGGCACTTGGTCCCGTGATGTCGCGTTATACCGGTATTGATGAGATTGGTCGTAAGGAAGGGGCGATCGGCGTGTTTACCGCCGGGAAACTCACTCGCGCCAGCGTCTATCACCAGGCGGTGATCCTGGCGCTGAGTCCGTTTCATAATGCGGTGTATCAGTGATCTTTCAGCAACACGTCTTCCAGCCACTGTCGCAGCTCGACGGGCGCGGCTTTCAGGCTGTTAGATCCACGCGTAATCGTCGCGATGCCCGCGCCGAGTTCATTTTTTAACTCACGCTGGCTCATTTCGCCGCGCAACAACTCTTCGACAATACGCACGCGAGTCCCCAACGCTTCGCGCTCATCTGGCGTCAGCATCAGGTTTAACAACGGTAAATGGAGATCGTTTTGGTAGGCATTCTTAAGCAGGTCGACAAAACGTAACCACTCCTGGTGACGCTGTTCTGCCATCGCTGCTGAATAGGGTGATTGTTGGGCCATAGTATGTCGCCATTGTTAGCGGGAGAAGCAAAATGCCTCCCCCGGTTGTACTCGCTAAAGAGTACGATAGCATATCATAAACGTGTGGATCAGTAACGACGTCCCCATTCCGTGGCGCTCATCAACGTCGGTTTATCCCCCATGAAATAGCGGTAGTAAGCGTCATAAGCCAGCACGTTTTTCACATAACCGCGCGTCTCGGAGAATGGAATACTCTCGACAAATGCCACTGCGTCGATACGCCCTGCGCTGTTGCCAAGCCAGGTTCGCACCCGCCCTGGTCCGGCGTTATAAGCTGCTGAGGAGAAAATACGGTTATTGCCAAACTGCTGATAAACATATTGCAGGTAACTGGTGCCAATGTTGATGTTTGTTTCCGGATCCAGCAATTGCCCAGGGCTGCTATAACCGGGAATAGAGAACATCTTCACCGTATGGGTCGCTGTACCCGGCATAATCTGCATCAGGCCGCTGGCTCCTACCGGCGATTTCACTTTCGGATTCCAGGCACTCTCCTGACGGGCAATCGCCATCGCATAGCTTTGCGGGATCTCCTTCCCACTGGTGTAACGTTTGAAAAGATCGTTGTAAGCCAGCGGGAATCTCTCTTCCAGATGATCCCACAGCTTCCCGGCGATCGTTGCCTGAACGCTGAGATCCCACCATTGGTTATTGAAAGCATACCGCGCCAGTTGCGCCTGCTCTGTTTTTGACTTGCTCTTCACCAGATTGGCCCACTCGCTACGCGCGGTGTTATCGAGATTCCAGTACATCAACTCGCGCACGCGCGCCATCTCCGGCCCCTGAGTCAGGGCGCTGTCAACATTCTGCGGCGCTTTATCAATCTTCAGCTCATACTCTTCGCCGATGCGTTGTGCAGCAACCATCGGGTAGAAACCACGCTGTTGCATGAGTTGATGCAAAATCTCTTTTGCTTCAGCTTCACGTCCGCGTTCAAGCAGTAAATCCGCCTGCCAGTAACGCCATTCATCTTTCTCTTTCGCCTCCATCGGCAGACGCGCCAGCCAGGTATTCAGGCCGCGACGATCGCCGGTGCCAAGCGCCATTCGCACACGGCGTTCAATAAGCGAAGTAGATTGCGAACGCATAATGGCGTCATCACGCCATTTCGCCTGTTCGTCGGTGACATCGTTGCCCATCAAACGCCAGGCGACGATATCGCGCAGTTCCTGAATCTGATCTTCATTAAGCTGCTGTGCCTGAGCAAGCGATGGAATCATCAGCCGTGCATTTTCAGCATCCTGCCGCGCCACGCTGGCAAACGCCACCGCCGCCATTTGACGGGTAAAATCGGTCGCGCCGGTTGTACGCGCGAAGGTCAGTACCGTATTAGGGTTGTTCGCCAGTGAAATGATTGCCGAAGCGATAGTCTGGTAATCGGCAGGCATCTGCCCTGCCAGCACTGTTACCAGGCCGGTGTTACCCGCTTTCATCGCCAGACGGATACGCTCTAAATACGCCAGCGGATCTTGTTTACCTGACGCACGCCAGACGCTAAATAACTTGTCACAGGCGTTAGGCTGGCTCTTGCCGGTTAGCCACAGCTCTTTCGCCCCTTGCCAGGCTTCTTCACTCTGCCCGGTGTTCCATTTCGCATAGTAGTAATTACATTGCGCTTCGGTAGTTCCGGGTTTTTCCGGGCTAAAGGCTAACAAGCCACGCCAGTCTTCACGCCGCGCCAGTTCATTGACGAAACGAGATTGCAGCGTGCGAGCGGGAGGAAGCGTGGGGTTAGCGCGAACAAAGTTAGTGACCGTCACCGCCGGTTGATTCATCAGGTCATCGGTGATCTGGCGGTATTCCAGATAGGGATAAAGTGGATAATCCTTCAATCCAGGCATCATTTGTTCGACCACATCCATTTGTCGATTATCCCAGGCCTGCTTAATTTGCGCGTAACGGCTACGCTGCTCATCCAGTGAGTCGGCTCGCGCCACGCTGCTGACCGTCAGCAGACAGACACCGACAGCCAACAGCCGCCAGGTAACGTGTTTGGCTTTTTCCACAAGCGCATCCTCTAAGTGTCAATACATCAATGCAGCGTCATGCCGCGTAATAGATTTATGCTAACCAGTCATTGCCGTTTACGCCACGTTACGGACACTTTTTTACTTTTACTGCGAGGGTGATCGACCGGCTGGGATTAGATAAGGAAAAAGGCTACACTTCGCCTTTGAAAACTCATCATCACGATAAACATAGAGGCGAAGTCCAACGTGGCTCAATTCGTTTATACCATGCATCGTGTCGGCAAAGTTGTTCCGCCGAAACGTCATATTTTGAAAAACATCTCTCTGAGTTTCTTCCCTGGGGCAAAAATTGGTGTCCTGGGTCTGAACGGCGCGGGTAAGTCTACCCTGCTGCGCATTATGGCGGGCATTGATAAAGATATCGAAGGTGAAGCGCGTCCGCAGCCAGACATCAAGATTGGTTACCTGCCGCAGGAACCTCAGCTGAACCCGGAACACACCGTGCGTGAGTCCATTGAAGAAGCGGTTTCTGAAGTGGTTAACGCTCTGAAACGTCTGGATGAAGTGTATGCGCTGTACGCCGATCCGGATGCCGATTTTGACAAGCTGGCCGCTGAACAAGGCCGTCTGGAAGAGATCATTCAGGCTCATGACGGTCATAACCTGAACGTTCAGCTGGAGCGTGCGGCTGATGCGCTGCGTCTGCCGGACTGGGACGCGAAAATCGCTAACCTTTCCGGTGGTGAGCGTCGTCGCGTGGCGTTGTGCCGCCTGCTGTTGGAAAAACCAGACATGCTGCTGCTCGACGAACCGACCAACCACCTGGATGCCGAATCCGTGGCCTGGCTGGAACGCTTCCTGCACGACTTCGAGGGTACCGTGGTGGCGATTACCCACGACCGTTACTTCCTCGATAACGTTGCAGGCTGGATCCTCGAACTTGACCGCGGTGAAGGTATTCCGTGGGAAGGCAACTACTCCTCCTGGCTGGAGCAGAAAGATCAGCGCCTGGCGCAGGAAGCTTCACAAGAAGCGGCGCGTCGTAAGTCGATTGAGAAAGAGCTGGAGTGGGTACGTCAGGGAACTAAAGGCCGCCAGTCGAAAGGTAAAGCCCGTCTGGCGCGCTTTGAAGAGCTGAACAGCACCGAATATCAGAAACGTAACGAAACCAACGAACTGTTTATTCCACCTGGACCACGTCTGGGCGACAAAGTGCTGGAAGTCAGCAATCTGCGTAAATCCTATGGCGATCGTCTGCTGATTGACTCCCTGAGTTTCTCGATCCCGAAAGGGGCGATCGTCGGGATCATCGGTCCGAACGGTGCGGGTAAATCGACCCTGTTCCGTATGATCTCCGGTCAGGAACAGCCGGACAGCGGCACCATCACTTTGGGTGAAACGGTGAAACTGGCATCGGTTGATCAGTTCCGTGACTCAATGGATAACAGCAAAACCGTTTGGGAAGAAGTTTCCGGCGGGCTGGATATCATGAAGATCGGCAACACCGAGATGCCAAGCCGCGCCTACGTTGGCCGCTTTAACTTTAAAGGGGTTGATCAGGGTAAACGCGTTGGCGAACTTTCCGGTGGTGAGCGTGGTCGTCTGCATCTGGCGAAGCTGCTGCAGGTTGGCGGCAACATGCTGCTGCTCGACGAACCGACCAACGACCTGGATATCGAAACCCTGCGCGCGCTGGAAAACGCCCTGCTGGAGTTCCCGGGCTGCGCGATGGTTATCTCGCACGACCGTTGGTTCCTCGACCGTATCGCCACACACATTCTGGATTACCAGGATGAAGGTAAAGTTGAGTTCTTTGAAGGTAACTTTACCGAGTACGAAGAGTACAAGAAACGCACGCTGGGCGCAGACGCGCTGGAGCCGAAGCGTATCAAGTACAAGCGTATTGCGAAGTAATGCGTAAAATGCCGGGTGCGGCGTGAACGCCTTATCCGGCCTACAAACCAAGAAATTTCAATACGTTGTGAATCTCCAGGCCTGATAAGACGCGGTAAGCGTCGCATCAGGCATTGAGCACCGAATGCGGGATGCGGCGTGAACACCTTTTCCGGTCTACAACAGCCTTAGCATCCTCAATTTCGTGGCGGGTCACCCGTGCAGGTTTTTTCAAACCTTGTTTAATCTCGACAGCCTCTTCCAGAGAGGTTTTCAACTCATCAAAAAAACTCATTTTATACCTCGCCTTTGAGCAGTTTCGTCACGGTTATCCTTGCTCCCCCATCATCTCCCGCACCAGCTCCACGCAGCGCAGGAAACGGCTGTCGTAATCGTCCTCTTCAACCCGCACGAATTCGATATTGTTCTCTTCCAGCATCTCCACCAGCAAGTTCTGGAACTCTTTGCGATCCACCGAACTGCCGAGGCTGCGTAAACCATCCGCCACCCACGGCGTGTTGTTCTCCAGCAGGATCACCAGATCGAAACGGTATTCATCAATCAGCGCCTGCACGAACGGATGCTCACGCCCTTCGTACTTTTTGCAGAACGCCTGGGTAGTGACAAAATCGGTGTCAATAAACGCCACTTTATTGGCGTATTTCACTGCAAAATCAATGTATTGTGCGTGGCCCAACGCGATTTTATCGTAGTCGGAATACTGCAATGCGATCTCATCACCGCCGAGGTGTGAAAAGACATAATCGCGGCCATATTCCCACGCACTGGTGGTGTTGAAGATATTGGCAAGTTTGTTTACCAGGGTGGATTTACCGCTCGACTCGCCGCCAAGGATCGCCACGGTACGCACAAAGAATGGCTTCACTTCCGTAGGAATATATTCCCAGTAGCGGAACGGGTTTTCGCGGATCTGCGCACCGCTGATACTCATAAAGGTGCGTTTCGGATCGACCAGCACCGTTTCGATCCCCAGATGTTCCATATACTGTGGCGCATCGGCTTCTTCCGAGGTGTAGATCAGGTCCGGCTGGATCCCCTTTTCAGCCATAAACTTTTTGATGCCGTTGCTCCACACATCCCAGCCGTGTGGATACGGCTCCATGCCCTCTTCGTTGAAGGCATGAATGCGAATATTTTTCTGATATTTAAAGGTTTGTAATAACCAGCGCAAACGATCCGGCACCGTGGGCTGCTGCGACATGGCACTGTCTTCAAACAACGCACGGTCACGGGTATCGTCAAAGCCCATAATGATATGCAGTTCGTCAACCTGGCTACAGGCGCGCTGGATAAGGTAGATATGTCCGGTATGCAACGGGTAGAACTTACCGAATACCACGCCAATGGTTTTCTTTTGGCGGGGAAACTCAAGCCCCAAAAAACGGTGCAACGCCTCCAGTTTTTGCGCGCTGGGGCTTTTAATTTTGGCATTCAGTAACTGGCTTAAATACCCTTTGGTCATACCGCTGGCATCAGCCACCTGCTGTAGCGTACAGCCCTGTTGCTTAATGGCAGTTTTCAGGTAATCAAATGACGACATATCTCCCTCCGTATCTCTCATTATAAGTCGTCGAACACGCTAAGCGCGTCGGAGAGTTTTTTAACGCCAAAAATCTGCATCCCTTCCGGCGCTTTTTTCGGCACGTTAGCCGCCGGAACAATCGCCCGCCGAAAACCATGTTTCGCCGCTTCTGAGATACGTTCCTGACCGCTGGGCACCGGGCGGATCTCCCCTGCCAGCCCGACTTCACCAAACACCACCAGATCCTGCGGCAGCGGTCTGTCGCGCAGGCTGGAAACCATCGCCAGCAGTAACGCTAAGTCGGCGCTGGTTTCCGTCACCTTCACGCCACCGACCACGTTAACAAACACATCCTGATCGGCCATTTGTAGACCACCGTGACGGTGAAGCACCGCCAGCAGGATTGCCAGACGGTTTTGCTCCAGCCCGACTGCCACGCGGCGTGGATTCGCCATCATCGAGTGATCGACGAGCGCCTGAATCTCCACCAGCAGCGGACGCGTTCCTTCCCACACTACCATCACTGAGCTACCCGAGGTCACTTCATCACCGCGGCTTAAAAAGATTGCCGAAGGGTTGCTGACTTCACGCAGACCCTGTTCGGTCATTGCGAAGACGCCCAGCTCATTCACCGCGCCGAAGCGGTTTTTATGGCTGCGTAAGGTGCGAAAACGGGAGTCGGCATCGCCATCCAGAAGCACCGAACAGTCGATACAGTGTTCCAGCACTTTAGGGCCAGCCAGCGAGCCATCTTTGGTTACGTGCCCAACCATGACAATCGCCACACCGCGCGTTTTGGCGAAGCGCGTCAGATAAGCCGCCGTTTCACGCACCTGCGCCACGCTGCCAGGCGATGATTGTACATCCGCCATATGCATCACCTGGATGGAGTCAATTACCATCAGCTTCGGTTGCTCTTCTTCGGCAATCAGGCAGATCTGCTCGATGCTGGTTTCCGACAACATATTGAGATTGTCAGTCGGCAGGCCAAGGCGATGAGCGCGCATTGCCACCTGTTGCAGCGACTCTTCGCCGGTGACATACAGCGTTTTCATCTGCTGGGCCAGTTTGCACAGCGTTTGCAACAGCAGCGTGGATTTCCCCGCACCTGGGTTACCGCCAATCAGAATGGCGCTTCCCGGCACCACCCCGCCGCCTAATACGCGGTCGAACTCTTTAAATCCGGTAGAAAAACGCGGCAGCTCCTCAAGGCTGATGTCGGAGAGTTTCTGGACTTTTGCCACTCCGGCGCTACCGGCATAGCCACTGAGACGCTCGTTACGCGCCACCGTTGGCGACGCAGCAAGACGCACCTCGGTGATGGTGTTCCAGGCATGACAGGCACTGCACTGCCCCTGCCAGCGCGGATAATCGGCCCCGCATTCATTACAAACAAAGGCGCGTTTTGGAGCTTTTGCCACGGTGTACCTCGTTAATGCTGTGCCGCCCGCAGGATGACGGGCAGGCAATTACTTCTGATTCAGGCTGCCAGAGAGGATGCAGAATACCCCCATCAGGTCAGCGTGACGGATGGTGACTTCCGTTTTTTCATTCACTTTTGGCTTGGCATGGTAGGCAATCCCCAGCCCTGCCGCTTTGATCATCGGCAGGTCATTGGCTCCATCGCCAATCGCCACGGTCTGCGCCAGCGGGATTTCATACTCCTGCGCGAGGCGAGTCAGAGTTTTCGCTTTGTACTGCGCGTCTACGATGTCGCCGATCACATTGCCGGTAAATTTACCGTCCATGATCTCCAGTTCATTGGCTACCACGGCTGTCAGGCGCAGCTTGTCGCGCAGGTATTCAGCAAAGAAAGTAAAGCCGCCGGAAGCAATCGCCACTTTCCAGCCCAGCGTTTCCAGCTTGAGCACCAGTTGCGTTAAGCCTGGCATCAGCGGCAGATTTTCACGCACCTGTTGCAGGATATTGGCGTCAGCGCCTTTCAGCGTCGCCACACGGCTGCGCAGGCTGGCGGTAAAATCGAGTTCGCCGCGCATCGCCCGTTCGGTTACCTCCGCCACCATCTCGCCGGTTCCGGCCAGTTTGGCAATTTCGTCAATACATTCAATCTGAATGGCGGTGGAATCCATGTCCATCACCAGCAAACCCGGAGAGCGCAGGTGCGGGATTTTCCCCAACGGCGCGACATCCAGTTGCGCTTCGTGGGCCAGGCGCGTAGCCCGCGCGGTGAGTGAACCTGCCAGACGAATCACCTGATAATCTTCCACGCACCAGGCGGCAACAATCACCATAGCCGCGCCCAGTTTGCTCTGGTATTGGGTCAGACGTTGTTTATCCAGCCCACGACCATACAGCAGCCAGCCGCTACGACCTGCGTGGTAATCCAGTGGCATCACTTCATCACCACTTAATGAAAGAGGCAGACCAGGCCATAAAGAGACATCTTCAGGCAGGTCGCACCAGGTAATGTTAGGCATTAAGGCTCCTGTAAAATCGTTCGAAGCAGGGAAAATAACGCATGAGGCTACCTTGTATCCATTGCTTCTGGCAACATTAAGTCTCAAATTTTCAAAGGGTGGAAGATGGCTCGCACAAAACTGAAATTCCGGCTGCATCGGGCAGTGATTGTCCTGTTCTGTCTCGCCTTGTTAGTGGCGCTGATGCAGGGGGCGTCATGGTTTAGTCAAAACCACCAGCGACAGCGTAATCCACAGCTGGAAGAACTGGCCCGCACCCTGGCGCGTCAGGTAACGCTGAATGTTGCACCGCTGATGCGTACCGACTCACCGGATGAAAAACGTATTCAGGCGATCCTTGATCAGTTAACGGATGAAAGCCGCATCCTCGACGCGGGCGTGTATGACGAACAAGGCGATCTTATCGCCCGTTCTGGCGAAAGCGTCGAAGTGCGCGACCGGTTGGCGCTCGACGGTAAAAAAGCGGGCGGCTATTTTAACCAGCAGATTGTCGAACCCATTGCGGGTAAAAACGGACCGCTCGGCTATCTGCGCCTGACGCTCGACACCCATACGCTCGCCACCGAAGCCCAACAGGTGGATAACACCACTAACATTTTACGCCTGATGTTGCTGCTCTCGCTGGCAATCGGCGTAGTGCTGACCCGTACGCTGCTACAGGGTAAACGCACCCGCTGGCAGCAATCGCCCTTCCTGTTAACCGCCAGCAAACCGGTGCCGGAAGAGGAAGAAAGCGAGAAAAAAGAGTGACCCATTACTACAAGAAAGGAAATCGTTATGTCCACATTACGCCTGCTCATCTCTGACTCTTACGACCCGTGGTTTAACCTGGCGGTGGAAGAGTGTATTTTTCGCCAGATGCCCGCCACGCAGCGCGTTCTGTTTCTCTGGCGCAATGCCGACACCGTGGTGATTGGTCGCGCACAGAACCCGTGGAAAGAGTGTAATACCCGGCGGATGGAAGAAGATAACGTCCGCCTGGCGCGGCGCAGCAGCGGTGGCGGCGCGGTGTTCCACGATCTCGGTAATACCTGCTTTACCTTTATGGCTGGCAAGCCGGAGTACGATAAAACTATCTCCACGTCGATTGTGCTCAATGCTCTGAACGCGCTCGGCGTCAGCGCCGAAGCGTCCGGCCGTAACGATCTGGTGGTGAAAACCGCCGAAGGCGACCGCAAAGTCTCAGGCTCAGCCTATCGCGAAACTAAAGATCGCGGCTTCCATCATGGCACCTTGCTACTCAATGCTGACCTTAGCCGTCTGGCAAACTATCTCAACCCGGATAAAAAGAAACTGGCGGCGAAAGGCATTACGTCGGTACGTTCCCGCGTGACCAACCTCACCGAGCTGCTGCCGGGGATCACCCATGAGCAGGTTTGCGAGGCCATAACCGAGGCCTTTTTCGCCCATTATGGCGAGCGCGTGGAAGCGGAAATCATCTCCCCGGACAAAACGCCAGACTTGCCGAACTTCGCCGAAACCTTTGCCCGTCAGAGTAGCTGGGAGTGGAACTTCGGTCAGGCTCCGGCGTTCTCGCATCTGCTGGATGAACGCTTCACCTGGGGCGGCGTGGAACTGCATTTCGACGTTGAAAAAGGCCATATCACCCGCGCCCAGGTGTTTACCGACAGCCTCAACCCCGCACCTCTGGAAGCTCTCGCCGGGCGACTGCAAGGCTGCCTGTACCGCGCGGATATGCTGCAACAGGAGTGCGAAGCGCTGTTGGTTGACTTCCCGGAACAGGAAAAAGAGCTACGGGAGTTGTCGACGTGGATAGCGGGGGCGGTAAGGTAACTCACTGATTTAAATATCCAGGGAAGGAAATATGATCGATCTGGAAAACCAGGAACGGGAGATTATCAATTTAATGTTCAGCCAGGGTATATCCTGGCTAACCGCCGTGCGTATCAGGCATAAACTATCACTTGCTGAAGTAAGTAAAATGTTAGGTATCTCCATTAATTCTCTAAAACAGATCGAAAAGACGGAACGGCTTAGTTCAAACATCAAAAGCAAAATGGCAGGAATTTATGGTTGTCCACCAGAGTTGCTGATATGCCCTTCCTGGATGACGGCTGAACATAAATGAATAGATTCGTGAATAGATACTTGAATGGATTTTATTTTCTATCCATATGAAAAATAATAGTAAATCTATAAATCAGTTGCTATTGATGAATAGATACTAAAAAGCCGGAGCAGTCTCCCGCTCCGGCTTCACAAGGCAATCGCCTTTCAGCGAAACACAATTACTCTTTATCGCCCAACAGAACGGATTCCAGTGCGATTTTGATCATGTCGTTGAAGGTGGTCTGACGCTCAGCGGCAGTGGTCTGCTCGTGAGTGCGGATGTGGTCAGACACGGTGCAGATGGTCAGGGCTTTCGCGCCAAATTCTGCAGCGACGCCGTAGATACCAGCTGCTTCCATTTCCACGCCGAGGATGCCGTATTTTTCCATCACGTCGAACATTTCGCCGTCCGGAGAGTAAAACAGGTCAGCGGAGAACAGGTTACCAACGCGAGCATCAATGCCCAGTGCTTTAGCTGCATCTACCGCGTTACGCACCATGTCAAAGTCAGCGATAGCGGCAAAGTCATGGTCTTTAAAACGGATACGGTTAACTTTGGAATCGGTGCAGGCACCCATACCGATAACGACGTCGCGCAGTTTTACGTGCGGCAGAACAGCGCCACAGGAGCCTACGCGGATAATTTTCTTCACGCCGAAATCGGTGATCAGTTCTTTGGTGTAGATGGAGCAGGACGGGATACCCATACCGTGCCCCATTACGGAAATTTTGCGGCCTTTGTAAGTACCGGTGAAGCCCAGCATACCGCGAACGTTGTTCACTTCACGGGCATCTTCAAGGAAAGTTTCAGCAATATACTTCGCACGCAGCGGGTCGCCTGGCATCAAAACTACGTCAGCGAAATCGCCCATTTCTGCATTAATGTGTGGGGTAGCCATTGTTTTATCCTTTTTGTGACATAACAAAGGCGGAGTCAACGCTCCGCCCAAATCCATCAGAACATGGCTTTGCCATATTCCATATCAGAAGTACCAAAATATTTTGCCAGCGTCTGGCCGATATCCGCGAAGGTTTCACGGTGACCCAGTGAGCCCGGTTTTACTTTCGGGCCGTATACCAGTACCGGAATGTGTTCACGCGTGTGGTCAGTACCGGTCCAGGTCGGATCACAACCGTGGTCAGCGGTGAGGATCAGGATGTCGTCATCGCGCAGCAGAGACATCAGCTCCGGCAGACGACGGTCGAACAGCTCCAGACCCGCAGCATAACCGGCAACGTCGCGACGGTGGCCCCAGGAAGAGTCGAAGTCAACGAAGTTGGTGAAGACGATAGTGTTATCACCCGCTTCTTTCATCTCTTTGATGGTGGCGTCAAACAGCGCGTCCAGGCCAGTCGCTTTCACTTTCTTGGTGATGCCGCAGTTAGCGTAGATGTCCGCAATTTTACCGACAGAAACCACCTGGCCGTGTTTTTCATCAACCAGTTTCTGCAGCACGGTCGGTGCTGGCGGTTCAACAGCCAGATCGTGACGGTTACCGGTACGCTGGAAGTTACCGGCTTTGTCGCCGATAAACGGACGAGCGATAACACGACCGATGTTGTAGCCGCCGTTGGTCAGCTCTTCACGAGCGATTTCGCACAGTTCGTAGAGTTTGTCCAGACCGAAAGTTTCTTCATGGCAGGCAATCTGGAACACGGAGTCAGCGGAGGTATAGAAAATCGGCTTGCCGGTTTTCATGTGCTCTTCGCCCAGCTGATCCAGAATGACCGTACCGGAAGAGTGGCAGTTACCGAGGTAACCCGGCAGATTAGCGCGTTCGACCAGTTTATCCAGTAGCTCTTGCGGGAAGCTGTTTTCGTGATCGGAGAAGTATCCCCACTCAAACAGAACCGGGACACCGGCGATTTCCCAGTGACCAGACGGGGTATCTTTACCGGATGACATTTCGTGCGCCCATGCGTACGCGCCGATAACTTCAGCGTTGCCGTCCATTCCCGCCGGAATGAAACCGGTAGAACCTTCGTGTGCTTTCGCCAGCCCCAGACGGGTCAGATTTGGCAGATTGAGCGGGCCTTTACGACCGTTATCAGCTTCGCCTTTGGCACAAGCTTCTGCGATATGACCCAGGGTGTCAGCCCCGACGTCACCAAAGCGTTCTGCATCTTCTGTAGCGCCGATGCCGAATGAGTCCAGCACCATAATAAATGCACGTTTCATATGTTCTCCGTACTCAGTGCTTCAAATTTAAATGATCAGATCAGTATACCGTTATTCACTGATACGACGATAGACAGTTGGTGTGCTTTCCGGTGCTTTATCGGCAAGTTTAATTGCCGCTTTCACCGCTTTCGCCGCTTCCTGCCAGCTGTTTTCGTCTTTCGCGTGGATAACTGCCAGCGGACGCTGACCGTCTACCTGGTCGCCCAGACGCGCCATATCAGTAAAGCCGACGCTGTAATCGATGGTGTCAGATGCCTGACGGCGTCCGCCGCCCATTGCAACCACTGCCATCCCCAGCGCGCGGGTATCCATTTCACTGACAAACCCTTCGGTATCAGCATAGACTGCTTTCGTCAGCATCGCTGTCGGCAGATACTTCGCGTAGTTCTCAACGAAGTCAGTCGGGCCTTTTTGTGCCGCTACCATACGACCAAAGACTTCTGCCGCTTTACCGTTGTCCAGCACCGCCTGCAATTTCGCGCGCGCTTCGGCGTCATCTTTCGCCAGTTTGCCGGAGATAAGCATCTCTACGCACAGCGCCATTGTGACATCAAACAGACGCGGGTTACGATACTCACCCGTCAGGAACTGCACCGCTTCACGAACTTCAACCGCGTTACCTGCACTGGAGGCCAGTACCTGATTCATATCGGTGAGCAGCGCGGTGGTACGCACGCCAGCGCCGTTAGCTACGCCAACAATCGCTTCGGCAAGGGCTTCAGAAAGTTCGTAGGTCGGCATAAACGCGCCGCTACCCACTTTCACGTCCATCACCAGCGCATCCAGACCTTCCGCCAGTTTCTTCGCCAGGATCGAGGCAGTGATCAGCGGGATGGAGTCCACGGTTGCGGTAATATCACGGGTCGCGTAGAAACGTTTATCCGCCGGAGCCAGTGAGCTGGTCTGACCGATAATCGCCACGCCGACGTCTTTAATAATTTCGCGGAAACGGTTGTCATCCGGGAAAATGTCGAAGCCAGGGATGGATTCCAGTTTGTCGAGCGTACCGCCAGTATGACCGAGGCCGCGACCGGAGATCATCGGAATATAGCCGCCACAGGCAGCGACCATCGGCCCCAACATCAGCGAAGTCACATCGCCGACACCGCCGGTCGAGTGTTTATCAACAATCGGGCCATTCAGATGCAGGCTTTTCCAGTCGAGAACGGTTCCTGAATCTCGCATCGCCATGGTCAGCGAGACACGCTCAGGCATTGTCATATCGTGGAAGAAAATGGTCATCGCGAGGGCGGCAATCTGCCCTTCGGAGATAGTGTTGTCGCGAATGCCGTTGATAAAGAAACGAATTTCTTCATCACTCAGCGCATGACCATCACGTTTTTTACGAATAATTTCTTGTGCGAGAAACAAGGTAACCTCCCGTGGAAAAGAGACGAGGTAATCGGGGAACCGGATGAGCATCGCTGCATCATCCGGCAAATCAAGCCTTAGTAGCTGCTGGCGCTCTTACCGTCGCCGTGGCCCAGAGCTTTCAGCAGGCTTGCCAGCAAGCTGGAAGCACCAAAGCGGTAGTGACGCGCATCAGCCCAGTCAGCACCGAACAGTTCATCGGCGATGGAGAGATATTTCTGCGCATCTTCCGCAGTACGCACGCCGCCCGCCGGTTTGAAACCAACGGTTTTTTCTACGCCCATATCGCGGATCACTTCCATCATGATGCGCGCGCTTTCCGGCGTCGCATTCACAGCCACTTTACCGGTAGAGGTTTTGATGAAGTCAGCACCCGCTTTGATGGAGATTTCAGACGCTTTACGGATCAGCGCTTCGTCTTTCAGTTCTCCGGTTTCAATAATCACTTTCAGCAGGACGTTCGCCGCAGCGCAAGCCTCTTTACAGGCTTTCACCAGGTCAAAACCAACCTGCTCGTTACCCGCCATCAGCGCGCGGTACGGGAACACCACGTCAACTTCATCGGCACCGTAGGCGATTGCCGCACGGGTTTCTGCCAGCGCGATTTCGATGTCGTCGTTACCGTGTGGGAAGTTAGTTACCGTAGCGATACGGATTTCCGGGGTGCCCTGCTCTTTCAGAGTTTTGCGAGCAATCGGGATAAAGCGAGGATAGATACAGATAGCGGCGGTATTGCCGACCGGAGTTTTGGCCTGATGACACAGGGCGATCACTTTCTCATCGGTGTCGTCGTCATTCAGGGTGGTCAGGTCCATCAATTTCAGTGCACGCAGGCTGCTTGCTTTCAGATCAGTCATTTCATTCTCCTGGCTTGTCGCCAATAAAATTCACCTTGCGAGTTTGTTAGTATTCTAACATCTACTCCGCAACACACTTCGATGTACATCACAATTAAGGAAATCTACTTACAAGTTTGCATCACTGTAATGCGATCTGGTTCAAATAATTCACTTTCAAATGAATGCGTCAGTGGTGGCAAACGCATCAGGATCAAAGTGAACATCACGAAACTTCTTACAATGGCGCATCACCTTCGGCATAAAAGGAAAAGAAGATGCCCACTTCTCATGAAAATGCACTGCAACAACGTTGCCAGCAAATTGTCACCAGCCCGGTACTTAGCCCGGAGCAGAAGCGCCATTTTCTGGCACTGGAAGCAGAAAACAATCTGCCTTACCCCGCGTTGCCTGCCGAAGCCCGCCGCGCGCTGGATGAGGGTGTAATCTGCGATATGTTTGAAGGTCATGCGCCGTACAAACCGCGCTATGTCTTACCCGATTACGCCCGTTTTCTGGCGAACGGTTCCGAATGGCTGGAGCTGGAAGGCGCGAAAGATCTTGATGACGCACTCTCTCTGCTGACCATTCTTTACCACCACGTACCGTCGGTCACATCGATGCCGGTCTACCTGGGGCAACTGGATGCGTTGTTGCAACCGTATGTTAGAATTCTAACACAAGACGAGATCGATATTCGAATAAAACGTTTCTGGCGTTACCTCGACAGAACCCTGCCAGACGCCTTTATGCACGCCAATATCGGCCCGTCTGATTCGCCCATCACCCGTGCAATCTTACGTGCAGATGCAGAGCTGAAGCAGGTTTCACCAAACCTGACCTTTATCTACGATCCTGAAATCACCCCTGATGACCTGCTGCTGGAAGTGGCGAAGAACATCTGTGAATGTAGCAAACCGCACATCGCCAACGGTCCGGTGCATGATAAAATTTTCACAAAAGGGGGCTACGGGATTGTGAGCTGTTACAACTCACTGCCGCTGGCGGGTGGTGGCAGCACGCTGGTACGCCTAAACCTGAAAGCCATTGCCGAGCGCAGTGAATCGCTGGAGGACTTCTTTACGCGCACTCTACCGCACTACTGCCAACAGCAGATCGCCATCATCGATGCGCGGTGTGAATTCCTCTATCAACAATCACACTTCTTTGAGAATAGCTTCCTGGTGAAAGAAGGGCTGATTAACCCTGAACGTTTTGTGCCAATGTTTGGCATGTACGGACTGGCGGAAGCAGTTAACTTACTGTGTGAGAAAGAAGGAATTGTCGCACGTTACGGTAAAGAAGCCACCGCAAATGAAGTGGGTTATCGCATCAGCGCGCAACTGGCGGAGTTTGTCGCCAATACCCCTGTGAAATATGGCTGGCAAAAACGCGCCATGTTACACGCACAGTCGGGGATCAGTTCCGATATCGGCACCACGCCGGGCGCGCGTTTACCATATGGCGATGAGCCAGATCCGATTACCCATCTGCAAACTGTCGCGCCGCATCATGCTTATTATTATTCCGGCATCAGCGACATTCTGACGCTCGACGAAACCATCAAACGTAATCCGCAGGCGCTGGTACAGCTTTGCCTCGGTGCCTTTAAAGCCGGAATGCGTGAATTTACCGCCAATGTCAGCGGTAACGATCTGGTTCGCGTTACCGGTTATATGGTGCGTTTGTCGGATTTAGAAAAATATCGCGCCGAAGGTTCACGCACCAACACCACCTGGCTGGGAGAAGAAGCCGCACGCAACACTCGTATTCTGGAACGTCAGCCGCGCGTGATAAGCCATGAACAGCAGATGCGCTTTAGTCAGTAAGATTATCCCCTTCTCCTGCGTTGACGGGCCAGGCAGTCGTCTGGCTCTGTTTTTGCAGGGCTGCAATCTGCGCTGCAAAAACTGTCACAATCCGTGGACGATGGGGCGCTGTAATGATTGCGGAGAGTGCGTGCCGCAGTGTCCGCATCAGGCGTTGCAGATTATCGAAGGCAAAGTGGCGTGGAGCGCGGCTGTTTGCGAGCAATGTGATACCTGCCTGAAGATGTGCCCGCAACATGCCACGCCAATGGCGCAATCCATGAGCGTGGACGAGGTGCTTAACCATGTCCGCAAAGCGGTGCTGTTTATTGAAGGGATAACGGTAAGCGGCGGCGAAGCCACGACCCAGTTGCCGTTTGTGGTGGCGCTGTTTACTGCCATCAAAAACGATCCGCAACTGTGCCATCTCACCTGCCTCGTGGACAGTAACGGCATGTTGAGCGAAACCGGCTGGGAAAAATTGCTCCCGGTGTGTGACGGCGCAATGCTCGATCTCAAAGCGTGGGGGAGCGAATGTCATCAGCAATTAACCGGACGCGATAATCAGCAGATCAAGCGCAGCATCTGTTTGCTGGCAGAGCGCGGTAAGCTGGCGGAACTGCGTTTGCTGGTAATCCCTGGCCAGGTGGATTATTTGCAACACATCGAAGAACTGGCGGCGTTAATCAAGGGACTTGGCGATGTTCCGGTACGCCTGAACGCGTTTCATGCCCACGGCGTGTATGGCGAGGCGCAAAGCTGGCCGAGCGCCACGCCGGAGGATGTGGAACAACTGGCTGATGCGTTACGGGAGCGCGGGGTGAGTCGGTTAATATTTCCGGCGCTATATTTGTGACATGCCGGATGTGGCCTACGAAGGGCAAACTACCCACGCATGTTAAACACCTCATTCGTATTATTAAGCAACACTTCGGCAATCTCATCCGCGGGTTCCGGTCGTAACTCGCATAGCACAGCAAACACACGGGCTGCCTGTTCAGGGCGATTAGGCTGCCCCTGAAAACCATTGAGCGGCATATCTGGTGCGTCGGTTTCCAGCAACAACGATGCCAGCGGCAGTTTTGCGATGACATCGCGGGTTTTACTGGCGCGTGGATAGGTGATAGTACCGCCTACGCCGATTTTGTAGCCCAGCTGTACAAACCGTTCAGCCTGTTGCTGGCTGCCAGAAAATCCGTGGACAACACCAGCACGCGATAAATCGTGGCGTTTAAGATGCATCGCCAGTTTGTCGTGCGTGCGCCGTGAATGCAGGATCACCGGCAGATCGTAGCGTTTCGCCAGTTTCAGTTGTTCATCAAGCAACCACTGCTGCCTCTCAAATTGCGGATCGTCACCAAAGAGATCCAGGCCGATCTCCCCCACCGCCACCACCTTCGCCGGATGCCTTTCCAGCGCCTGCTGTAGCTGATCAAGAGACACATCGCTATGTTTTTCCAACATACCAGGATGCAAGCCCAATGCGGCATACAGCGGTTGATATTTTTCCGCTAACGCCTGCACGCGGGCAAAATTTTCCGCCTCTGTCGCCGGAACAATGATCTTGCCTACGCCAGCTTGTGCCGCACGTTGCAGGCTGGCCTCTTCATCGCCACTAAACGGCGGGAAATCAAAATGGCAGTGGGTGTCGATAAAACGGCAAATCAAGCCAGATCCTCATTGTTAAATGTCGGGTCGTTCGCCTGCGGAGCGTCGCTCACTTCGGCAACCAACGTATCGTTGGCGACTGGCGCAGGCGGAATAACGATCGACTCCGGCGTCACCACCGGCACCAGATGGCGGCTCAGCGGCGCTTTTTCAGTCAATAATTTACCGACCGTTGCCAGAAAATAACGCCCACATAAACGCCCAAGTTTATAGTCTTCACGCAGCGCCGGAATCCGACTGCCGAGCGCAATACTATGCAATGGCTTCGGCGGATAAATTTCGAATATCCGCAGCTGGCCCGGTGGTTTCTCAATAAATTGCTGAATCTCACGATAGCTGGTTTCATGATGCTGCACCAGATTGACCAGCGGCTGCAGGCTACTGTCACCCAGCCAGCGTTCCATGCGTTTGAACCACTGCGGCGTGTAGTACATTTGTGACGGCACAGTGCGGATGACGACCAACGTTTTTGCTCCCTGCCTTGCCGCCTCTTTAACCGGGATCGCATCACTGATCCCGCCATCCAGGTAGTTAATGCCTTCCAGCGACACTCCGCTACGATAAAAGCCAGGTATCGCACTGGAGGCGCGAATCACATCCAGCCAGTTTTGTTTGGTTGGTAAAAAGTAATTCGGCGCGTAGTCATCCTGACGACAGGCGCACATATAAAACGATTTGCCGCTGTCAAACAACCGCGCGGCGGTATCCATTTGCAACGGCATCTGGCTTGCGGTGGCCTCCACCAGCCAGTCGAGATCGATAAGATTTCCTCCACGGACAAAGCGCAATGGATCGAAAAATTCGCGTTTTGTGGTATAGCGCATGATGACTTTGCGCGCGTAACCGGGCTGATTACAGATATACGCCGAGAGGTTCTGCGCCCCGGCAGATGTGCCGAGATAAAGATCGAAAGGATTAAACTGCGCGCGCATAAACTCATCCAGCACGCCAGCCGTGAAAATTCCACGCTGTCCGCCGCCTTCGCACACCAGAGCAATCCGTCCAGGCTGGAACGGCCTTAGCGACAACGGCGCAATATTACCAAGCGTTACAGGTATTCGCTGCCCCACCTCTGCCTTCCTGTTTTTGTTGTGAAAGAATGACAAAGTAACGCAATTTATTATTCGCTAAAACCGCAAAAGCCAGTCCGCTGGACTGGCTTTGGATAAAATTTTCTTAATGGTCTGAAATCTAGGGTCGTTTTCGGCCCATGAACAAACTCACCAGGAACAGAATAATCCCGACGACAAAGACAATTTTAGCTGCGCCTGCAGCAGTACCGGCCAGACCACCAAACCCAAGTGCGGCGGCGATTAACGCGATAACCAGAAATATGATGCCCCAACGAAACATAAGCGTCTCCTTTACCATAGTTAATGTCACCGCTTGATATGAGCGTGAAAATCACTCAATGCGATATTTTTAGTGTGGCGCACATCGCGCCTCCCGACAAAGTTCGGGAGATCGAATTACGACGAATTACTTAGTTTTCAGATCATTTTTAACGCTTTTCACACCATCTACCGCTTTGGCGATACTTTCAGCACGGTCGCTCTGTGCCTGAGAATCTACGGTACCGGAGAGCTGGACCACGCCATCGGTGGTTTCAACTTTCACATGACGGGAAGGGACGATATCGTCCGCCAGCAGTTTGGCTTTGATTTCACTGGTGGTGGCGGTGTCACCCGCGTAGCCTTTCACAGAACTTTCTTTAGCGTCGCGAACGTGCAGTTTGTCGCTGACAGAGGTCACGCCTTCAACGCCTTTCGCCACTTTCACTGCCTCTTCGGCCTGGGCCTGGCTTTCAACGAAACCGCTCAGGGTCACGACTTTTTGATCGGTTTTGACAGAGATATCGGTGCTCTTGATGTTGTCATGATCCACCAGGGCCGCCTTCACTTTCGCGGTGATGGCGCTGTCATCCATGAAATTACCGACTTTATTCATAGAGCTATCGACTTTTTGCCCTGCGCTTTCATTGGTAGTCTGCGCGTTGTTTTCCGCGTAGGCAGAGCCGGTCGCGACGGCAGAGGTCAACATTACAGCCAGCAAAGTTTTCGAAATCTTCAGTCTTGTCATAGTCATCGATTTATTCCTGTATGTTTGCTCGTAATTTGAGCCTGGCAACACGAGGTTGCATTGCTGAATAGGGAGAGACTTCACCCTCTACAAAAGTCAATGGCCGCCATCACAAAAGCGATGGGTGATGAATAACGACCATTACAGCCTCTGAATCAGTTATTAATATCGGTAGAATGACAATCGACGGCTTTAGATACTGATATCTACGCATTGAACGGTATTTAACGCCGTCAGAAATGTCATTACTTTGTTAAATATAGATCACAATTTTGAAACCGCTCGGGATATCAGCGAAAACATAAGCAAAAGTGAATGTTTTAAGAACATTCCGTAAGCGGCTAATAAGGAAGGAAAATTGACAGGGCGCAGCGGCTACCGCGCCCTGGAGGCAAGAATTAATGCTCGCGGGTCTGGTGGAACTGAACGTCCGGATAACGTTCCTGCGCCAGGCGCAGGTTGACCATGCTGGTAGCGATGTAAGCGAGGTTATCGCCGCCATCAAGCGCCAGTTGGCTTTCGTTCTTACGCTTGAACTCTTCGAATTTCTTCGCGTCCGCACATTCTACCCAGCGGGCAGTGGCAACGTTGACTGACTCATACACTGCTTCAACGTTGTATTCGCTCTTCAGGCGCGCTACCACCACATCAAACTGCAGCACACCAACTGCACCAACGATCAGGTCGTTGTTGGAGATCGGACGGAACACCTGCACCGCGCCCTCTTCGGAAAGCTGTACCAGCCCTTTGAGCAGCTGTTTTTGCTTCAGCGGATCTTTCAGGCGGATACGACGGAACAGTTCTGGCGCGAAGTTCGGAATACCGGTGAACTTCATCATCTCACCCTGGGTAAAGGTGTCGCCGATCTGAATGGTGCCGTGGTTGTGCAGACCAAGGATATCGCCAGGATACGCTTCTTCAACGTGCGAACGGTCACCCGCCATAAAGGTCAGCGCGTCGGAGATCACCACATCTTTCGCAGTACGCACCTGGCGCAGCTTCATGCCTTTTTCATATTTACCGGACACCACACGCATAAACGCCACGCGGTCGCGGTGTTTCGGGTCCATGTTGGCCTGAATTTTAAATACGAAGCCGGTAAATTTATCTTCGCTCGCCTCTACGGTACGGGTATCAGTCTGACGCGGCATCGGCGCTGGGGCCCACTCCACCAGGCCATCCAGCATATGATCAACGCCGAAGTTACCCAGCGCAGTACCAAAGAACACTGGAGTAATTTCGCCCGCAAGGAACAATTCTTTGTCGAACTCGTTAGACGCGCCTTTCACCAGTTCCAGTTCGTCACGCAGTTGCTGTGCCAGATCTTCACCAACCGCAGCGTCGAGATCCGGGTTATTCAGCCCTTTAACAATGCGGACTTCCTGAATGGTGTGGCCTTTACCGCTCTGATAGAGATAGGTTTCATCTTTATAAAGGTGGTAAACGCCTTTAAACAGCTTGCCGCAGCCAATCGGCCAGGTGATCGGTGCGCAGCCGATTTTCAGCTCGTTCTCAACTTCATCGAGCAGTTCCATCGGGTCGCGGATATCACGGTCAAGTTTGTTCATAAAGGTGAGGATCGGCGTATCGCGCAGACGGGTAACTTCCATCAGCTTACGGGTACGATCTTCAACACCTTTTGCAGCGTCGATAACCATCAGGCAGCAGTCCACCGCCGTCAGGGTACGATAGGTATCTTCCGAGAAGTCTTCGTGCCCCGGGGTGTCGAGCAGGTTAACCAGGCAATCGTGATACGGAAACTGCATCACAGAAGTAGTAATGGAGATCCCACGCTGCTTTTCCATCTCCATCCAGTCCGACTTAGCGTGCTGGTTGGAACCACGGCCTTTTACTGTACCGGCGGTCTGAATGGCCTGTCCGAACAGCAGCACCTTCTCGGTGATGGTAGTTTTACCGGCGTCCGGGTGAGAAATAATGGCAAAAGTGCGGCGCTTCGCCACCTCTTGCAAATAAGGAGACAACGTCATAATTCTTTCTTCTTGAGTAAGCGGCATCGCGCCGCGCTTGTTGAAAACGAAAAATTGCGGCTATTTTACCCATCAACGGGGGGGAGGCAATCAGTGTTTACACAGGAGCTGCTCCAGTTCGTGCAACGAAGAAACGGTCCAGGTGGGCGCGATGCCTTCTGGTTGCTCGCGATTGTGCGCATTCAGCCAGCAGGTCGCAAGCCCGGCGTTGATGCCACCGAGAATATCGGACTCGGCAGTGTCGCCAACCATCAGCACGCGTGAACGGTCAGGATTGCCCGCCTGTTCCAGCGCATAATCGAAAATTTTCTTATTCGGTTTGGCAACGCCAACTTCTTCGGAAATCACCAGCAAATCGAAATAATCACGCAGGCCCGTGCGTTCCAGACGCACCTGTTGCAAGGCGCTAAAACCGTTGGTGATGATGCCGATTTTGGCATTGCCACGAATGGCGTTAAGCAGAGAAACCGCGCCCGGCAACGGCGTACAGATTTCCGCCATCGCATTAATAAAGGCCTCGTTGAGTTTACCTGGCTCGACGTTCAGCCGTTCGGCCCAGCTCTCAAAACGCCCGTGCTGAAGCTGTAATGAAGTGATCGCGCCGTTTTGATAATCTACCCACAGGGGCTTGTTAACGGCCTGATAGTCCTGAAAATCTTCAGCGGTAAAAGTGACGCTGTAATCAAGAAACATCCGCTGCAGTCCGGTGAACGAGTCAAAGGTAAACAGCGTTTCATCGGCATCAAAGAAAATCCAGTCCCACTTCATTATTCCACCTTGTCTTACATACTGATTGGCAACGCCATGATGATGGCGTCTTCGCGACCGTCCGTGGTGGGGTAGTAATTGCGGCGAATTGTCGCCTCGTTAAAGCCTAAACTTTCGTACAGGGCAATGGCGGCAGCGTTTGAAGCACGGACTTCCAGCCATAGCGTCGCCACGCCGCGTTTTTCCAGTTCGTCGATCAGATGTTCCAGCAGCGCCCTTCCCAATCCCTGACGCTGATAGTCAGGATCGACCGCAATATTGAACAATGTAGCTTCATCCAGCACCACTTGCGTAATCGCAAACGCCGCCATTTTGCCGTTTTGCGTTAACTGAAAGTTGAGATAACGCTCGCCCTGATTACTGGCAAAGGTTTTTTCACTCCACGGAAAGGCGTGGGCGCGTTGTTCAATGTGGTAAGCCGCTGGTAAATCAGTCGTTTCGAGGGAAGAAATCGTGTTCATATGCGCAAATTTGTTGCCATAACGCGGCGCGTGCCGTTGGGTTTGCCCGTAATTCGGTGAGCGCCGGTGATGCCACCTGAGCGCCTTCCAGTGATAGCGGTTCGTCAGTACCCAACCGCCAGCTGTTGCAGCGACTGCCTTGCGGCAGCATCGCGATTTTTTCTGGCGTCAGTTGCAGCACTTGATCGGGGCTGACGGTTAATGCGCGCAGAACATCGCTCACTAAAGGATCAGTCAGGGCGGGAAGATCGTTTGCCACCATCACCAGACGGACGTGTGCCGGGATCGCAATGGCAATCTCCCCCTGCAACGCGCCAGGGCGACGCAGCGACCACTGGGTAATGCCCAGTTGCTGTAACTGCCAGTCTCGTCGGGATGTCATAGCGAATCGCTCCTGTTGTCAGGGGCGCAAATATAGCAAATTCGTCGATACCGCGCCAACATATGGCTATAATCGCCGCCAGTATCAATTGAGGAGCATTCCATGTCTGCATTTACCCCGGCAAGTGAAGTCTTGCTGCGTCACAGTGATGATTTCGAACAAAGCCGTATTCTGTTTGCCGGAGACTTACAGGATGACCTGCCCGCGCGTTTAGATACCGCGGCCAGCCGTGCTCATACCCAGCAATTCCACCACTGGCAGGTGTTAAGCCGCCAGATGGGGGATAACGCCCGTTTTAGTCTGGTCGCCACGGCGAATGATGTCGCAGATTGCGATACGCTGATTTACTACTGGCCGAAGAACAAACCGGAAGCCCAGTTCCAGTTGATGAATTTACTTTCTCTGCTGCCAGTGGGCACGGATATTTTTGTCGTTGGCGAGAACCGCAGCGGCGTGCGCAGCGCCGAGCAGATGCTTGCAGATTATGCACCGTTGAATAAGGTGGACAGCGCCCGTCGCTGTGGCCTCTATTTTGGTCGTCTGGAAAAACAGCCGGTATTTGATGCCAATAAATTCTGGGGCGAATATAACGTCGATGGCCTGACGGTCAAAACGCTGCCTGGCGTGTTTAGCCGCGACGGTCTGGATGTCGGTAGCCAGTTGCTGCTCTCGACGTTAACCCCGCACACGAAAGGTAAAGTGCTGGATGTCGGCTGTGGCGCGGGCGTACTTTCGGTTGCCTTTGCGCGCCACTCACCGAAGATTCGTCTCACGTTGTGCGATGTTTCTGCGCCAGCAGTTGAAGCCAGCCGTGCAACACTTGCGGCCAACGGTATTGAAGGTGAAGTCTTTGCCAGCAACGTCTTTTCTGAGGTGAAAGGTCGTTTTGATATGATCATCTCCAACCCGCCGTTCCACGATGGGATGCAAACCAGCCTCGATGCGGCGCAAACGCTGATTCGCGGCGCGGTGCGTCATCTTAATAGCGGCGGCGAGCTGCGAATTGTAGCGAACGCCTTCCTGCCTTACCCGGACGTGCTGGATGAGACATTTGGCTTCCACGAAGTGATCGCGCAAACCGGGCGCTTCAAGGTGTATCGCGCCATTATGACCCGCCAGGCGAAGAAAGGTTGAGTATCCCGCCGCAAGCCTTGCCGGATGCGGCGTGCTCGCCTTATACAACCTACAAAACCTGCAAGTTAGCCCTTCGTAGGCCAGATAAGACGCGCCCGCGTCGCATCTGGCATCTGCACCCAAATACCGTGTCGGATGCGGCGTGAACGCCTTATCCGACCTACAAAACCTGCACGTTAGTTTCCTGATGGACATTTTTCCAGCAATTACACCTCCGGCGATAATTAACTATTGACGAAAAGCTGAAAACCACTAGAATGCGCCTCCGTGGTAGCAATTCTTTTTAAGAATTGATGGTATGCGAAGGTGGCGGAATTGGTAGACGCGCTAGCTTCAGGTGTTAGTGTCCTTACGGACGTGGGGGTTCAAGTCCCCCCCCTCGCACCAAAAACCACGTTGATATTGCTCGCACTGGGCGAAGGTGGCGGAATTGGTAGACGCGCTAGCTTCAGGTGTTAGTGTTCTTACGGACGTGGGGGTTCAAGTCCCCCCCCTCGCACCAAACGAGGCGATATCAAAAAAAGTAAGATGACTGTGCGAAGGTGGCGGAATTGGTAGACGCGCTAGCTTCAGGTGTTAGTGTCCTTACGGACGTGGGGGTTCAAGTCCCCCCCCTCGCACCAATTATCTTTACTTCCTTTCTTGTTGCTTCCCTGTTTTATCATCCCTGCTTCAAATTCATTATCATCAGCATGATGCCAGCAATAAGCGCCAGGCACGATGGCAGCAAAACGTAATGCCGCAACTGTTTGTGATACAGCATCACCGGCGTCAATACTAATCCCATCAGAATGATAATCCGCCATTGATCCGGCGATAAATCCGCATACATCAGCCCTGCAATCAGCAATCCCGGCAGCAACACTCCCCAGCCACTGCCCAGCGTACGTTGCAACATGGTTTCATCTCTTTCATTGATAATGATAACTAATATCATATGATAATTTTTATCATTTGCAAGCCAGAGAAATCCCTTGCTATCGGGTAAACCTATCGCTAGGATTAGCAATCATTATCATTTAGATTACTATCGCGATTATGGCCTATCGTTCCGCACCGCTCTATGAAGATGTTATCTGGCGAACGCATCTCCAGCCGCAGGATGCTGGGCTTGCACAAGCCGTACGGGCGACGATCGCCGAACATCGTGAACATTTGCTGGAGTTTATCCGCCTGGATGAACCCGCTCCGCTTAACGCCATGACGCTGGCGCAATGGTCATCACCGAATGCGCTAAGTTCTCTACTCGCGGTCTATTCCGATCATATCTATCGCAACCAACCTTTGATGATCCGCGAGAACAAACCGCTGATCTCACTATGGGCACAATGGTATATCGGCCTGATGGTGCCACCATTAATGTTGGCGCTGCTGACGCAGGAAAAAGCATTAGATGTGTCGCCGGAACATTTCCACGTTGAGTTTCACGAAACCGGACGCGCCGCCTGTTTCTGGGTCGATGTGTGTGAAGATAAAAACGCAACACCACATTCGCCGCAGCAGCGAATGGAAACGTTAATCAGCCAGGCGCTGGTTCCGGTTGTGCAGGCATTAGAAGCGACGGGAGAGATCAACGGCAAACTTATCTGGAGTAATACCGGTTATTTGATCAACTGGTATCTCACTGAGATGAAGCAGCTGCTTGGCGAGGCGACGGTTGAATCGCTGCGCCATGCCCTCTTTTTTGAGAAAATGCTCACGAACGGTGAAGATAATCCACTCTGGCGTACCGTGGTACTGCGCGACGGCCTGCTGGTGCGCCGGACCTGCTGCCAGCGTTATCGCTTACCGGATGTGCAGCAATGTGGTGACTGTACGCTGAAATAGAAAAATTTGCCGGGGAAGTAAACCCGGCATTAAGCGTATTAATAGGGGTGCAACACGTTACTTGCTTCGCAATGACGCATACATAACAGAATGTCTGCGGCCTCCAACAACCCTGCATCAGAACTGACGCCCAGTTTCGACATCACATTAAATTTATGTGCACGGATCGTTTTGATATTGCGTTTAAGCTGCTCGGCAATTTGTGTCATTGAGTAGCCACGCGACATAAAGCGCAATATTTCTCTCTCCGTCGGGCTTAACGTCCGGCTTTGGTTAATGTACCACTGATTGTTCAGTCGATCGGTCGCCTGACGTACACCATTTAATGACAAAAAGAGTTCCTGATGAAAAATCTCCAGCGTTGACGCTTTACTTAATACACCGTCCAGCGGTGATGGCGACAATGAACCAATCAGCCGAGCTTCAATATCATCATCCGCAATAACTAAACGCCGGGTACGCGGAAACTTAATCGCCAGTTCAGTCAGGCAGGATAATCCCTCTCTGCGCGCACTTCTCATGGCAGAAAAAGAAAAAATGACCGCCGCAAACGAGATCCGCGACATGGCATCCTGAAATGACTCCTGACTGGTATAGGTATGGAGCTTATAAGGGTTACCCGCAAACTTTCTGAATAAACTCTCAATACCGATACTGCTCATGACGCATTTTTCTATGAGTGCGACATTTCTCTTCTTAATTCGGCTGTGTTCCATTCTGCGGCATCTCCATAAACAGAAGGCAAGTTAAGTTCTCTTGCACCCTGCGCGCTATTTATCCATGCATACATTTCAGCGTTGCTGTGAATTGCCAGTCGACGCATCGCACTGTTTTTTTGGGCGCTGATAGTTTTATTACTTTTCTTAAGCAATGAAGCTATCTGGTTGATGCCCCATCCTTTACCTAATAGCCGCAGCACTTTGCGCTCTGAAAGAGTGAGAATGACGGAGCGATAGCTAAAATCATGAGTTTCAGTCATTGCCGGAGAGGTCAGCATGGCGCTGATACGCTCTGCGTGCGTATTGCCGGAACGTACGGTCTTGACCAGATTCTCAATGGGTTCAACATCAGACAATAACGTCGCCGTAGGGCACATAAGCAGTTCTACTGCCTGGGAATACCAGGAGCGTGACACCATGAAAACCCAGTGAATTTCCCGATATTGCGAGATTAAAGAATAATAATGTTCACAAACAGAACGTGGATCTTCACTTTCACCGGCTAAATCAGCAATGACTAATCCGGAACGACGTAATTGTAATAAGGTAAGGTCCTCCGCAGAGGCGCTGGATATTATTTCATATTCAGGGAAGTGAGTCCTCATGACCTCTTTTAACCCTGCTTGCATAACAGGTATTTTACTGATAACAATTCCATTTTTGCAGCATCCTGGCAACATATTTCCTCCACATCCACTGTCTAAAAATCATGATGGTTTATTCAGGATATTCATTCCTTAAATGTTTCCAGCAAATTAATAGATTAAGCGAATAAATTATCCTTAGCATTCACTTTCATATCAGCATACTCCTGCTGCACAACAACTCCACTGCATGTGTCAGAAGGTTAGCATCAAATGATAACCTGGTGAAATAGCCTGGAGACATTTAAAATATCTACATTAAGTTGTTAGAAATACTTAATGAAAAACAGAATTCTCATTCACTTAATTTATAATTAACTGATATCCCTTCCCGCAGGATGCAAAATCACACAATCAATATTTATTCAATAAAATCTGATAGTTTTAACTTGTTAAAATTAAAAAACGCGCCCAGTTATCTTTTATCCTGATTCGTAAGGGCTAAACAATAAATTCATTATAGTGATAATATTCATGCGATAATTTGTTTGCGGCGAGAGATAATTCGCTTTTAACACCGAGCTTCTCCCGATAACCAGGATTAATCAGCGCAATTTTGATCTTAACCTGCCGCAAAACAACCGCGCTTCATGATACAAATGGATTCTCATTATCTGAACAATACGCAGCACGTCTATGACAAAGGGCGAGTTATGCAAACTGAGCAACAGCGAGCCGTAACACGGCTTTGTATCCAGTGTGGATTATTTCTTTTGCAACATGGTGCGGAAAGCGCGTTGGTTGATGAGCTTTCCTCACGACTGGGTCGGGCGTTGGGAATGGACAGCGTCGAAAGTTCTATCTCTTCGAACGCCATAGTGCTGACAACTATTAAAGATGGGCAATGCCTGACATCTACACGTAAAAATCACGATCGCGGCATTAATATGCATGTGGTGACTGAAGTCCAGCACATTGTGATTCTGGCGGAGCACCATCTGCTGGATTACAAAGGCGTAGAGAAACGATTTAGCCAAATTCAGCCATTACGTTACCCAAGATGGCTGGTAGCCTTAATGGTTGGCCTTTCCTGCGCCTGTTTCTGTAAACTCAATAAAGGTGGCTGGGATGGTGCCGTCATCACCTTCTTTGCCAGTACGGCCGCGATGTATAACCGCCAGCTACTGGCACAACGTCATCTTCATCCACAGATCAACTTTTGCCTCACCGCTTTCGCCGCCACCACCATTTCCGGATTGCTTTTGCAACTTCCCACTTTCAGCAATACCCCCACCATTGCGATGGCCGCCAGCGTTCTGCTGCTGGTGCCGGGCTTTCCGTTGATAAATGCCGTCGCCGATATGTTTAAAGGCCACATCAATACCGGACTGGCACGCTGGGCGATCGCCAGTCTGCTGACACTGGCTACCTGTGTCGGCGTAGTAATGGCACTGACGATTTGGGGGCTACGCGGATGGGTGTGATCGAATTTCTGTTAGCGTTGGCGCAGGATATGATCCTCGCCGCCATTCCAGCGGTCGGCTTTGCAATGGTGTTCAACGTTCCCGTGCGGGCGTTACGCTGGTGTGCGCTGCTTGGCTCGATAGGTCATGGTTCCCGAATGATCTTAATGACCAGCGGGTTGAATATTGAGTGGTCAACTTTTATGGCTTCTATGCTGGTCGGCACCATTGGTATTCAATGGTCGCGCTGGTATCTGGCACATCCGAAAGTGTTTACCGTGGCGGCTGTTATCCCTATGTTCCCTGGCATATCAGCTTATACCGCAATGATTTCGGCGGTAAAAATCAGCCAGCTAGGTTACAGCGAACCGTTGATGATTACCCTGTTAACCAACTTTCTTACAGCTTCATCGATTGTTGGTGCGTTATCCATCGGTCTTTCCATTCCTGGATTATGGTTGTACCGCAAGCGCCCTCGCGTATAAAATTGCCTCGCTTAAGCACACGGATGAGAGACAGCCTCCTCTCCTCCGTGTGTTACTATAAAAGTTATCTCCCTTCTCGTTCATCGTTCCATATTTGAGAAACAGTATGTCTTCCAGAGTTTTGACCCCGGACGTCGTTGGTATTGACGCCCTGGTACACGATCACCAAACCGTTCTGGCAAAAGCTGAAGGCGGTGTGGTTGCCGTATTTGCTAACAATGCCCCGGCGTTTTATGCTGTCACGCCTGCACGCCTGGCTGAACTGCTGGCGCTGGAAGAAAAGCTGGCGCGTCCGGGAAGCGATGTCGCTCTGGACGATCAACTCTATCAGGAACCGCAAGCCGCTCCCGTTGCTGTACCCATGGGGAAATTCGCCATGTATCCGGACTGGCAACCCGATGCCGACTTTATCCGCCTGGCGGCGCTATGGGGCGTGGCGCTAAGAGAGCCGGTGACCACCGAAGAACTGGCCTCATTCATTGCCTACTGGCAGGCGGAAGGTAAAGTCTTTCACCATGTGCAGTGGCAACAAAAACTGGCGCGCAGCCTGCAAATCGGCCGTGCCAGCAACGGCGGACTGCCGAAACGAGATGTGAATACGGTCAGTGAACCTGACAGCCAAATTCCACCAGGATTCAGAGGGTAACGATGAAAAACGTTGGCGACCTGATGCAACGCCTGCAAAAAATGATGCCTGCCCATATCAAACCTGCGTTCAAAACGGGTGAAGAACTACTGGCCTGGCAGAAAGAACAAGGAGCGATCCGCTCCGCCGCTCTCGAACGTGAAAATCGGGCGATGAAAATGCAGCGCACCTTTAACCGCTCCGGTATTCGTCCACTGCATCAGAACTGCTCCTTTGAGAACTATCGCGTTGAGTGTGAAGGGCAGATGAATGCGTTAAGCAAAGCGCGCCAGTATGTCGAAGAATTTGACGGCAACATCGCCAGCTTCATCTTTTCTGGCAAGCCCGGAACCGGCAAAAACCATCTGGCGGCGGCAATCTGCAACGAACTGCTGCTACGCGGTAAATCCGTATTGATCATCACCGTGGCTGATATTATGTCGGCGATGAAAGATACCTTCAGGAATAGCGGTACCAGCGAAGAACAACTGCTTAGCGATCTGAGCAACGTTGATCTGCTGGTGATCGATGAGATCGGCGTGCAGACCGAATCGAAATACGAAAAAGTGATCATCAACCAGATCGTCGATCGCCGCTCTTCTTCCAAACGCCCAACCGGGATGCTGACCAACAGTAATATGGAAGAGATGACCAAGTTGCTGGGCGAACGCGTGATGGACCGTATGCGCCTGGGTAACAGTTTGTGGGTGATCTTCAACTGGGATAGCTACCGTAGCCGGGTAACGGGTAAAGAGTATTAATCCCCGTTTCTGGCGGTATACTGCGACACAATTCCACCTTGAGTAATGATGATGAAAACTGTTAAACATCTTCTGTGCTGTGCCATTGCCGCCAGCGCATTAATTTCCACCGGGGTGCATGCTGCGTCCTGGAAAGATGCGCTCTCCAGCGCAGCCAGCGAACTTGGCAACCAAAACAGCACGACACAGGAAGGCGGTTGGTCGCTCGCTTCATTAACTAGCTTGCTTAGCAGCGGGAACCAGGCCTTAAGCGCAGATAACATGAACAATGCCGCAGGCATACTGCAATACTGCGCGAAGCAGAAGTTGGCTTCGGTAACCGATGCCGAAAACATCAAGAATCAGGTACTGGAAAAACTGGGCCTGAACAGTGAAGAGCAAAAAGAAGACACCAACTATCTGGATGGCATTCAGGGTTTGCTGAAAACCAAAGATGGTCAGCAACTCAATCTGGATAATATTGGAACGACTCCGCTGGCAGAAAAGGTGAAAACCAAAGCCTGCGATCTGGTGTTAAAGCAGGGGCTGAACTTCATTTCCTGAACCGCGAAACGCCGCGTTTTAGCTGTTACCCGGCTGACGCGGCTCTCTCCTGCCCTTTTCCCTGCTCCTGGACGGTTTTACCCCTGTTACACGGGAAGCGACCGTAATCAAAAAAGTCTGTTTATAAACTAATTCCTAACAACATCGCATTTTTTTGACACTAGAATTGCAGCAATATGGCGACGCCATTACATTGTGCTTTTCAAAAAGCTTAAACGTTGGCTAAACGGCCCGGTTTAGTGAGGATCGCCCGTTGTCAGAACTACTCTCTTTCGCCCTTTTTCTCGCCTCTGTGCTGATTTACGCATGGAAAGCGGGACGTAACACCTGGTGGTTTGCAGCCACGTTAACGGTGCTGGGGCTATTTGTCGTTTTAAATATCACCCTGTTTGCCAGCGACTATTTTACTGGCGATGGTATTAACGACGCGGTTCTCTATACCTTAACCAACAGCCTGACCGGTGCTGGCGTCAGCAAATACATTCTGCCGGGTATCGGCATTGTGCTGGGGCTGACAGCGGTGTTCGGTGCGCTGGGCTGGATCCTGCGCCGTCGTCGTCATCATCCGCACCATTTTGGTTACAGCCTGCTGGCACTCTTACTGGCGCTGGGTTCAGTGGATGCCAGCCCGGCATTTCGTCAGATAACGGAACTGGTGAAATCCCAGTCACGCGACGGCGACCCGGACTTTGCGGCTTATTATAAAGAGCCGTCGAAAACTATCCCTGACCCGAAACTCAACCTGGTTTATATCTACGGCGAAAGTCTCGAGCGAACCTATTTTGATAACGAAGCTTTCCCGGATCTCACGCCTGAACTGGGCGCGTTGAAAAATGAAGGCCTGGATTTCAGCCACACGCAGCAGCTGCCAGGAACGGATTACACGATTGCGGGCATGGTGGCTTCTCAGTGCGGCATACCGCTGTTTGCCCCCTTTGAAGGCAACGCCTCCGCCTCTGTCTCCAGCTTCTTCCCGCAGAACATCTGTCTGGGCGATATCCTGAAAAACTCGGGTTATCAGAACTATTTCGTGCAGGGCGCGAATCTGCGTTTTGCCGGTAAAGATGTGTTCCTGAAATCGCACGGCTTCGACCACTTATTCGGCTCAGAAGAGCTGAAAAGCGTGGTGGCCGACCCGCACTATCGCAACGACTGGGGATTCTACGACGATACCGTTCTCGATGAAGCGTGGAAAAAGTTTGAAGAGCTTTCCCGCTCAGGTCAGCGATTCTCACTGTTTACCCTGACAGTCGATACCCATCACCCGGATGGTTTTATCTCGCGTACCTGTAACCGCAAAAAATATGATTTTGACGGTAAGCCGAATCAGTCATTCAGCGCGGTAAGTTGCAGTCAGGAGAATATCGCGACGTTTATCAACAAAATCAAAGCGTCACCGTGGTTTAAAGATACTGTTATCGTCGTCTCTTCTGACCATTTAGCGATGAACAACACGGCGTGGAAATACCTTAATAAACAGGATCGCAATAACCTGTTTTTTGTCATCCGTGGCGACAAGCCGCAGCAAGAGACGCTGGCGGTAAAGCGTAACACGATGGATAACGGCGCGACGGTGCTGGACATTCTCGGTGGCGATAACTATCTCGGACTTGGTCGTAGCAGTTTATCCGGGCAGTCGATGTCGGAAATCTTCCTCAATATCAAAGAGAAAACATTGGCGTGGAAGCCGGATATCATCCGCCTGTGGAAATTCCCTAAAGAGATGAAAGAGTTCACCATCGACCAGCAGAAAAACATGATTGCCTTCTCGGGTAGCCATTTCCGTTTGCCGCTGCTGTTGCGGGTTTCAGACAAACGCGTGGAACCGCTGCCGGAAAGTGAATACTCAGCACCGCTGCGTTTCCAGCTGGCCGATTTCGCTCCACGCGACAATTTCGTCTGGGTTGACCGTTGCTACAAGATGGCACAACTTTGGGCTCCGGAACTGGCACTCTCCACCAACTGGTGTGTCTCGCAAGGGCAGCTTGGCGGTCAGCAAATTGTCCAGCATGTTGACAAAACAACATGGAAGGGCAAAACGGCATTTAAAGATACGGTCATCGACATGGCGCGTTACAAAGGCAATGTCGATACGCTGAAGATTGTTGATAACGATATTCGCTACAAAGCCGACAGTTTCATCTTTAACGTCGCCGGTGCGCCGGAAGAGGTGAAACAGTTTAGCGGGATTTCTCGTCCGGAGTCGTGGGGCCGCTGGTCCAACGCTCAGCTGGGCGATGAAGTAAAAATCGAGTATAAGCATCCGCTGCCGAAGAAATTTGACCTGGTGATTACCGCCAAAGCATACGGCAATAACGCCAGCCGTCCTATTCCGGTACGCGTAGGCAATGAAGAACAAACCCTTGTACTGGGCAATGAAGTGACCACCACCACGCTGCATTTCGATAACCCAACCGATGCCGACACGCTGGTAATTGTGCCGCCGGAACCTGTCTCAACCAACGAAGGGAATATCCTCGGACACTCGCCGCGTAAGCTCGGGATCGGCATGGTGGAGATTAAAGTGGTAGAACGTGAAGGGTAATTCCTGACTGATTTGTAGGTCGCATAAGGTGCGGCCTACACGCCTTCTCCGGCTTACAACACACTATTAAGAAACAAAAAAAACAGCGCCCAACACTTCCCCGGACGCTGCATGGCAACTTTAATAATCTCGCCTTATCAGAAAGTAATTACACCCTTAATCAACTCACGATTGTTAATCACATCACGTTCGTAGGTTTCTGCCAGCGTGGCGAACGGGTAGCGATGGGTTAACATCATGTCGGCAGTGATTTTCCCTTCCGCCATCAATCGACCGACTTTAGCGAAATCTTCCGGCGTGGCGTTGCGGCTGCCCATCATCGTCGTTTCTTTTTTATGGAATTCCGGATCGGAGAACTGCAACTCACCTTTAAACAGACCGACAAATACCACCGTGCCGCCGTGACGAATCAGATTTACGGTGTTATTCATCGCATGTTGATTACCTGTCGCGTCGATCACTTTCTGCGCCAGCGAACCACCAAACTGCGCCCGCAGCTGCGCGTCAAAATCTTCGGCTGACGGGTCCAGTACAGGTAATTCCAGACGCGTTGCCACATGTTCACGGCGCGCCGGACTGGTATCCGCCACTACCACCTGTGCGCCATCGGCTTTAGCGATTGCCGCCGCGCCCAGACCGATTGGCCCCGCCCCGACCACCAGCACCTGCTCGCCGGGAGCAATGGCTGCACGACGCACCGCATGTGCGCTAATAGCGAAAGGTTCAATCAATGCTGCCGCCTGCGGGTCAATACCGTCTGCGGGCAAAATGTTCGCCACCGGCACGCTCAAATACTCACTAAAACCACCATCCTGATGCACACCAATAACTGAAATTTTTTCACAGCAATTGGTACGACCGCTTTTACATGCAGGGCATTGCTGACAGGCAACATAAGGGATCACAGCAACTTGCTGACCATTTTTAAGATCAGCAATATTTTTACCCAGCCCAACAATCTCCCCACATATTTCATGGCCTAAAACACGTGGATAACTAAAAAATGGTTGATTTCCACCCCAGGCATGAATATCGGTACCGCAAATCCCGACAGACTTAATTTTTATTAATGCTTCATTGTCACCCGGAATAGGTATCTCGCGTTGTTTCCAGACTAATTCTTTCGGCTGCTGGCAAATTAAAACATTCATCGTAGACATGATTCGGCTCTCCATTTTTTGTTGCCTTAGATATCAATGAAAATGAAAAATGGCAGCGGAACGGAAAATCTGTTTTGTGAAAACACACGCATAAAAATGTTTTAAATCGGGTTTTAATGGACTCACAAGGAGGAAAATATGAGTCGCTCACAAAATTTACGCCACAATGTGATTAACCAGGTCATTGATGATATGGCGCGGGGTCATATCCCTTCCCCACTTCCATCGCAAAGTGCGCTGGCGGAAATGTACAACATCAGCCGCACCACAGTGCGTCATATTCTCAGCCACTTACGCGAATGCGGCGTCTTGACGCAGGTTGGAAACGATTATGTTATTGCGCGTAAACCTGACCACGATGACGGTTTCGCCTGTACTACCGCTTCAATGAGTGAACAAAACAAAGTGTTTGAGCAGGCTTTTTTCACGATGATAAACCAGCGTCAGTTACGCCCTGGGGAAACTTTTTCTGAACTGCAACTGGCGCGGGCCGCGGGTGTCAGCCCGGTGGTTGTAAGAGAATATCTTTTAAAATTCGGCCGTTATAATCTTATTCAAAGCGAAAAGCGCGGCCAGTGGAGCATGAAGCAATTCGATCAATCCTACGCCGAGCAGCTGTTTGAGCTACGCGAAATGCTCGAAACACATTCACTTCAGCACTTTCTCAACCTGCCTGATCACGATCCCCGCTGGCTGCAGGCGAAAACCATGCTCGAACGTCATCGGCTACTGCGTGACAACATCGGCAATAGCTTTCGCATGTTCTCGCAACTTGACAGAGATTTTCACTCCTTACTGCTTTCAGCTGCCGACAATATCTTTTTTGATCAATCGCTTGAGATCATCTCAGTCATCTTTCATTTTCACTATCAATGGGACGAAAGCGATCTTAAACAGCGCAATATCATTGCCGTCGATGAGCATATGACCATTCTCAGTGCTCTGATTTGCCGCAGTGACCTGGATGCCACCCTTGCGCTCCGTAACCATTTGAATTCAGCTAAACAATCAATGATTCGATCCATTAATGAGAACACGCGTTATGCTCATTAAGTACGGATTAAAAACAGCAAACTATTAGCGGGTGCACGGTTTTATCAAAAGATAAATACCGGGAAAATCCCGCTTACCTATGCTCACAATCAGTCGACTAAAAATGTTTTTGTGAGCGGTAGTAAAGTCCTAAAACTTTAACCTGCCGTTAATGTCAACCTTGCGTAATGCACAATTACGTAAACAATTAAAATTATAAATACAGGAGTCCGGCGTGGAAAAAGAAAATATCACCCTCGATCCGCGTTCTTCATTTACTCCATCTTCGTCGGCAGATATTCCCGTGCCACCAGATGGATTAGTTCAACGCAGTACCCGAATTAAACGCATTCAAACCACCGCCATGTTGTTATTATTTTTTGCGGCGGTAATCAATTATCTCGACCGCAGTTCGCTGTCGGTAGCAAATTTAACGATTCGTGAAGAATTGGGATTAAGTGCCACCGAAATCGGCGCTTTGCTCTCCGTGTTTTCACTCGCTTACGGGATTGCGCAACTTCCTTGCGGCCCACTATTGGATCGTAAAGGCCCGCGCCTGATGCTGGGACTGGGGATGTTCTTCTGGTCACTGTTCCAGGCCATGTCTGGCATGGTGCACAGCTTTACGCAGTTCGTGTTGGTGCGTATCGGTATGGGGATTGGTGAAGCGCCGATGAACCCATGCGGTGTAAAAGTCATTAACGACTGGTTCAACATCAAAGAGCGCGGACGCCCGATGGGCTTCTTCAACGCAGCTTCTACCATTGGCGTTGCCGTAAGCCCACCGATTCTGGCGGCGATGATGCTGGTGATGGGCTGGCGCGGGATGTTTATTACTATTGGTGTACTGGGGATTTTTCTCGCCATCGGCTGGTATATGCTCTATCGCAACCGCGAGCACGTAGAACTGACTGCCGTTGAACAAGCTTATCTCAATGCAGGTAGCGTCAATGCCCGCCGAGATCCGCTCAGTTTTGCCGAATGGCGCAGCCTGTTCCGTAACCGCACAATGTGGGGAATGATGCTCGGATTCAGTGGCATCAACTACACTGCGTGGCTGTATCTGGCCTGGCTTCCTGGTTACCTGCAAACAGCCTATAACCTGGATTTAAAAAGCACAGGGTTGATGGCGGCTATCCCTTTCCTGTTTGGGGCTGCCGGGATGCTGGTCAACGGTTACGTTACTGACTGGCTGGTCAAAGGGGGAATGGCTCCGATTAAAAGCCGTAAGATCTGCATTATTGCCGGGATGTTCTGTTCTGCCGCCTTTACGCTGGTCGTACCGCAAGCGACAACATCCATGACGGCGGTTCTGCTGATTGGTATGGCACTGTTTTGTATTCACTTTGCCGGAACATCCTGCTGGGGATTGATCCACGTCGCAGTAGCTTCTCGCATGACTGCGTCGGTGGGCAGTATCCAGAACTTTGCCAGCTTCATCTGCGCCTCTTTCGCGCCGATCATTACTGGTTTTATTGTTGATACCACCCATTCATTCCGTCTGGCACTAATCATCTGCGGTTGCGTCACTGCGGCGGGTGCACTGGCGTACATCTTCCTGGTTCGTCAGCCGATCAACGACCCACGGAAAGATTAATCTCCCTATGCCCGATAACATTTTGCTTATCGGGCATTTTTATGGCGATTAAAACGTTTCCCAGTTCTCCCCGCTATCTGCCACGGCCATTTTACGCGGCGCAGCTGGCGTCACGGTTTTTACCACAGCCGATGTTTCACGCTGATGTTGCTGCTGTTGCTGAATCCGGAACACTGCCACAGCTTCGGTCAGGCGACTGGCCTGCTCTTCCAGCGCGGCGGCGGCAGCGGCAGATTCTTCCACCAGCGCAGCGTTCTGTTGAGTTACCCGGTCCATCTCAGCAACCGCTAATCCAACCTGATCGATACCACGGCTCTGCTCATCAGAAGCAGAAGCTATTTCGCCCATAATGTCCGTCACGCGGGTCACAGCGCTGACAATCTCTGCCATGGTTTCCCCGGCGCTTTCGACCAGCGTAGAGCCAACATCCACTTTGCCCACCGAGTCTTCAATCAGGCTTTTAATTTCGCGAGCCGCCTGAGCGCTACGCTGGGCCAGATTACGCACTTCTCCCGCAACCACCGCAAAACCGCGCCCTTGCTCACCCGCGCGCGCTGCTTCAACCGCCGCGTTCAAAGCGAGAATATTGGTCTGGAAGGCAATGCCGTCAATTACGCTGATAATATCGGCGATTTTCTGCGAACTGGTGGAGATATCGCGCATGGTCTGCACCACGTTATCCACCACTTTGCCGCCGCGTTGCGCCGTTTCAGAAGCACTTAACGCCAGGTGGCTGGCCTGGCGCGCATTTTCGGCGTTCTGCTTCACCGTTGCGGTCAGTTGCTCCATGCTGGCTGCCGTCTCTTCCAGCGAAGCGGCCTGTTGCTCGGTGCGCGAAGAGAGATCGTTATTGCCGGTAGCGATTTCGCTGGCACCGCTATAGATGGCATTGGCCCCGTTGCGCACATCACCGACGGTACGCATCAGCTCTCCCTGCATATGGCGCAAACTCTCAGCCAGTTGCCCCATCTCATTAGAGCCATCCACCTCAATCGGTTTCACCAGATCGCCGCCTGCAATATGACGAATGCTGTCAATCAGGCGATTCATTGGCGCTACCAACGAGGCTTTAATACCGAACCAGACGGCGAAGATGACCGCCAGTACGACGATCATCACGCCCACCAGAATCCACATCGCCTGGCTGTAGGAGGCATTATTATCGCTGACGGCGATATCATAGAGCCGATCGTTTTGCTCCATGTAAGCCACATACTGCTTCTCGAAACCGTCCTGATATCCCTGGGTTGGCTGATCAAAGAACTCGTTGATTTTGCCTGCACCTAACAGTTGGATCAGCTCCGCCAGCGCATTGTGATAAATATCGTAATTACGTTTGATCTCTGCCGCTGCGGCGGTGCTCTGACGCGGGTCACGCGGCAACGCTTCGTAATCCGCCCAGTTTTTTTCCGCCTGTTTCAGCGAAATACTGGCACTCTGCATCAGCTCAGCAACGGTTGAACCGCTACCAATATTATTCTGATCCATCATGTAGCGGATACCCGCGCGGTTGAGGGTGTTACGCGTCTGCAACAACGCGACCCAGCTGCCATTCAGCGTGGATTGCTGCTGGCGAATGGTTTGTAAAACAGTGAAATTTTCTTTGTCATTCTTTAAGGCATTAAAGAACAGACCGCCTGATGTCAGTTGTAAAAGGCCAAAAACGGCCAAAACCAGCAGTAAGCTGGTCACGATCTTGATACGTTTTAACATGGTTTCTCTTTCCACTAGACAGATACACTGGTTGTCGGCCTGGTGGTGGAAAACTTTATGCTGTGGAAAAGCGTCGGCACTGCTTTTGTTGCAGCAAACTTGCGTTTTTTGTGAGGGTCACACTCTATAGCGGCAGTTTATGGTACAAAGTATCAATCTTCTTCGAACCAGTGATACTCCTATGGCTTATAGCATCGATATCATCTCCTGCATTACCGAACGGTTTATGGCGTTAACAGCCACTGAAAAGCGTATCGCACAATTTATTCTTGATGACGTCTCTGCCGCAGTAGAGTTGCCAATTGCTGAGCTGGCACGGTTAACGCAAACCAGTCAGGCGTCGGTGACGCGTTTTGCCCGTGCACTGGGGTGCAAAGATGTCCGCGAGTTGAAAGTCAAACTGGCGCAGTCACTGGCTGTCGGGCAGCGGTTTATTCTCGATGTACCGGATCTTGACGGTGTTCAGGGGATCTACGAAGCGATTATTAGCGTGCTGGAGACGCATCGTCGTTCGCTGGATATGAATGCCATCAGCCAGGCTGTAAGCTGGTTAAGTCAGGCGCGGCAAATTCTTGCGTTAGGAACTGGCGGCGGTTCCACTATCTGTTCACAGGAGATTCAGTACCGTTTATTCCGTCTGGGGCTACCGGTGGTCAGTCAGAATGATGCCCTGATGATGAGAATGATGTGCTCGGCAGTCATGCCGCAGGATGTGGTGATTGTGCTTTCGCTGGGCGGTTATACACCGGAAATCATCGAAAGTGCGGCAATCGCCCGTCAGTATGGCGCGCGTGTTATTGCCATTACGCCAGCACAAACACCGCTGGCGGAACAGGTGGATCTGGTATTGCCGTTACTGGTTCAGGAAAGTGATTACATCTTTAAGCCCACCCCTTCCCGCTACGCGATGTTAGCCATGGTCGATGTACTGGCAACAGAACTGGCAATGGCAAATAAAGCGCAGGCGAAAGATCGCCTGCGGCGGATAAAACTCGTGTTAGACAGCCACCGTGGGGGCGCTAACCGCCAGCCACTTGGCGATTAGCATTGTCGGTTATGCTTCTTCAGGTTTGGTGATCACGACACTCTGGTTTTCACGCTCATTGGTGATAATAGCCAAAGCTTCTTCCCGGCTGACCTGACTTGCTGGCGTTACCAACGTCACCAGTACGCCAGCGACCAGGCTGCCCAGCACTGACGGAATACACGGGTTACCCCAGTAAGCCAGCCAGTCGGCATTCATCAGCACCACAATTGACATCACCATACCACTCACTAACGCCGCCAGCGCGCCCTGCCAGTTAAAGCGTAGCCAGAAGCGACCGAGAATCGAGCAGATAAACAACCCGGACATCAGCATCGAAATCATTTTGGTAATGTAGCTGATGATGTCGTTAGAGGTCAGAGCAAAGACCAGCGCCAGGCCAATAACAAAGGTCAACATCCAGCGTGAGTAAGTGATTGCCTTATCCTCCGGCGGCATTCTGCCGGTAATCATGGTGTAGACGTCGCGCATCATAATCGCCACCGCCGCGATGGCATCGGAGCTGGCAGAAGACATGGTGGCTGAAAGCCCGGCAATCAGCACCACCAGCCCAAGAATGGCAGGTAAGAAACTGGTCGCGAACAAGAAGGCGTAGTTGCTGTTTTCCAGATTTGGGTTCATGGTGAACGCCGCCATGCCGATAATGGCAGGCAAAATCGAGAAGAACAGATATAACACCCCAGTAATAACAAACGAACGGCGTACAGAGGGAACATCTTTACCCGAGTAAATACGCTGGCGATAAGACGGTGTTGCCAGCACACCTACGCCAATAACCAGTGCCAGCGAAAGCGCAGGCAGCACGCCCATTTTATCAATCGCAAACAGGCTCATCGCTTTTGGGTCCATCGCCTGCTCAATCGCACTCCAGCCGCCAACGTGAACAACGGCAAGAATAGCCATTAATATAAAGCCAAAGAACAGAATTAGGGCCTGAATAGTATCTGTCCACACTACCGCCGAATAACCGCCGATAATAACGTAAATCGCAAAAGCTAAGGCAATAATTAATTTTGCCACCGTAAGATCAATACCTGTTGCCCAGGCAAGATACATACTTCCACCTAATATATGCGCCCCCAGCCAGCCAATAGAGGCAATAAATATCATCAGGCCGACAATATTTTTAATTAAATGGCTGCCGCCAGTATAATAAGATATTTCTTCACTCATGGTCATAAATCGTAATTTACGTACCGGTGCAAACAGCCACGCCACCAGTAATATACCTACGGCCCCACCGACGCCATAAAGCATTCCGGCCCAGCCATTGCTGTAGCCAAAGCCCACTGCGCCCATACTGGAACCCGTGCCAACCATCGTGGCAACGGTTGACCCCAGCGTCAGAAACAGCGGCAGCGAACGCCCGCCCAGCAGAAAATCTTCTCCGCTTTTCTGATTACGAGAAACAAACCAACCAAGCCAAATCATGGCGATGGCATAAATAATAAAGCCGACTAAAAAGATATGACTGTTCATAATTCACATCCTGCCAGTAGAGAGAAATTAATGTAAGAGTTCCCGGAGTGCTGAATGTATTCAGCACTCAATTGCGGTCTGTTTTTTTAATTCTTAAATTTATTAGCGGGTCGCGTTATAACAGGTCACATCGACTTCGACTTTACAATCGACAACCAGATCAGCCACACAACAAATACGTGCAGGTGGATTCTCGCCAAAAAATTCTCTGAATACTTTATTAAATGACTGGAAATAGCGGGCGTCGGTCAGGATCACTTTCACGTGAACCACATCCACCAGGCTATAACCGGCTTCAGTCATGATGTCGACACAGTTTTGAATCGCCAGTCGTGACTGTTCAACGATTCCGCCTTCTACCACTTCACCGTTTTTCATGGGTGTTTGCCCGGAGACGTACAGCCAGCCGCCCGCCTCAACCGCCCTGGCAAAAGGCAAATGCTGCCCGCCAGTGCCTGTTCCACCTTCCGTACCGTAACGTTTAATGCTCATATTCACTCCTTAATGTGAGGTCTGCCGGCGCAGGAAGCGTCCCGCACGGCCTGTAATATGTTTATCGGGACCATAGCTCATAACGCCGTTCACCATCACCGCCTCAATGCCATCTGCCGGGCGTTTGGGATCAGAAAAGCTGGCAACATCACGAATGGTTTGTGGATCGAACAACACCAGGTCCGCAAAATAGCCAACTTTCACCAGCCCACGCTGGGGCAGGCGAAAACGGCTGGCAGAAAGCCCGGTCATTTTGTGGATAGCCGTGGTCAGTGGGAATAAGCCTTCATCACGGCAATAGTGGCCCAGCACGCGAGGGAAGGCGCCCCATAAACGTGGATGCGGCATGGGATCATTGGGCAGGCCGTCAGAGCCAATCATACTGACCGGATAACTCAACACTCGGCGGACGTCGCGCTCGTCCATGTTGTAATAGATAGCCCCGGCAGGCATTAGCAGCTTCGCGGCCTCCAGCATACTCATCTGCCAGTCGATGGCGATTTGCGCCAGTGTTTTCCCGGCCTGCTGCGGATGTGTTTGTGACCAGGTGATCACAATATCGAATTCGTCGGTGACTTGTTTGAGATCCAGCGTTGAAGAGCTGGCTGAGTAAGGGTAGACATCGCAGCCAATTTCCTGGTGTTGACGCATTTGGTCAAAAAAGGCCAACGTTTCTTTTGTCCGCCCCCAGTTTTTCGCCCCGGCGCATTTATGGTGGGAAACCACGACAGGCACTTTGCCATGACGCCCAATACGAAACGCCTCATCCAGGGCATCGAGAATCGGTTCAAATTCAGAACGCAGATGGGTGGTATAAACGCCCTTCTCACCGGCTAATTCTTCCGCCAGCGCCATGACTTCTTCGGTAGTCGCCTGAAATGCCGTTGCATAGGCCAGCCCGGAACTTAACCCCAGCGCCCCCTGACTCAACGCCAGACGTAAGTCGGCACGCATAGCGGCAATTTCATCCACCGTCGCCGGGCGAAACAGGTCGTCCATATGGTTATTACGCAGCGCCGTATGACCAATCAGCGTGCCAACGTTCAGTGACGGCCTGGCTGCTTCCACTGCCTGGGCATAGCTTTCAACGGTAGGATAAATAAAGTGCTCTGCTTCCCCCAACAGATTCATCGGGTCAGGAACTTCACCTTTCATTTTCGCCGACGCCGCACTAATCCCGCAGTTACCGACAATCACCGTAGTGATCCCCTGGCTGATCTTTGGCAGATATTCCGGGATGCGAATAACGTTGATATCGTCATGGGTATGAACGTCGATAAACCCTGGTGCCAGCACCCGCCCTTCCCCGTCAATGACCTGCTGCGCCGTAACGTTAAGCGCAGGGGCAATATCGACAATCCGATCACCTGTTATTGCCACGTCACCGCGAAATTCAGGGCCGCCGCTACCGTCGATAACGGTCACATTTTTGATTAACCAGTCAACCTGCATGTTCGTCACTCCATTTCTGCAATGGTGACAAGTTAACCATTTACAAGGACGAAAAACAGTGGAAAACTACGCAAAACCCAGATGATTTTATGATACTTTTATTCATAAATAATAAGATAAATAAACTAAATATTTATATTTCATTTAGTTACAAATGATACTCACATCCGATACGGTGAAAAACTTAAAAGGTAAATGTTATGAAATACCACTCAGAACCTCTGGTTCCCCATAAATCTGCCCTGATGCAAATGCCCGCAAATCTCCTTGCCGAAGATGTCTGTTTACCTGCCGCGATCATTAAAAAGCAGGCCCTGGAGAACAACATTACGTGGATGCAACGCTACGCTGACGCGCGCGGCGTTTCACTGGCACCGCACGGTAAAACCACCATGACGCCGTGGATTTTTCAGGCGCAGCAGGCGGCTGGTGCCTGGGCAATAGGTGTCGGTAGCGCATGGCAGGCTGGTGCGGCAATGGCGAGCGGTATTCAGCGAGTGCTGATGGTTAACCAGCTGGTCGGCAAGGCGAATATGCAGTTGATTGCCCAGTTGCAACGACATTACCCGACGGTCGATTTTATCAGCTGTATCGACAGCATTGAGAACGCCCGCGCTTTGTCTGCCTTTTTTGCCAGTCAGCAACAGACACTGAACGTGATGATTGAGTTGGGTGTCCCCGGCGGGCGCTGTGGTTGCCGCTCAAGGGATGCCGCACTGACACTGGCTAAACAGGCAGCCCAATTACCGGGGTTACGCCTGCGGGGGCTTGAGTTATATGAAGGCGTTTTACACGGTGACGATCCACAACCGCAGGTAGAAGCTCTGCTGCGGGATGCCGCACAACTGGCCTGTGATATGGCAAGTCTGGTTGATGGCGAGTTTATTCTCACCGGAGCAGGCACGGTCTGGTATGACGTGGTGTGCAATATCTGGCTGGCGGCAGAAAAGCCTGATAACTGCCGCATTGTTATTCGCCCTGGCTGCTACATCACTCACGACACCGGGATCTACGACGCGGCACAACAACAGTTGCTTGCCCGTGATCCTGTGGCTTGCGATCTGGCAGGCGATCTCACATCTGCACTGGAACTGGTCGCCATGGTGCAATCGGTGCCGGAAGCTGATCGTGCGGTGGTTAATTTTGGTAAGCGTGATTGCGCCTTCGACGCCGGACTGCCGCAACCAGTCGCCCACTATCGCAACGGCAAATCACTGGCATTTGATCCACAGGCGATTCGCAGTACAGGCATTATGGATCAGCACTGCATGTTGCAGTTGGGTGCCGACAGCGACGTGCAAGTGGGGGATATTCTGGTGTTTGGCACATCGCATCCGTGCCTGACCTTCGACAAATGGAAAACGTTGTTATTGACTGATGACGACTACAACGTACTGGCAGAATTAGACACTCTCTTCTAAGAACGCCCCTTCGGTTAATTATCGAAGGGGCATTTTTATTGTGATCTCAATCACATATCCACCCGACGAATAATTCTTGCCCAACCGCTCACCGCCATTCCTGACCGCTTACATCCCTAAAATAACCACTCAGTTATTTACCTTACTTTACGCGCGCGTAACTCTGGCAACATCACTGCAGGATAGCGGTCAATTTACCTCCTCAAACGCAACGCAAACCTAGAACGGCTTCGGCCAACTATTAATCAATACATGCCAGGTTTTACTATGGATACTAAAAAGATATTCAAGCACATACCCTGGGTGATTCTCGGAATCATCGGTGCATTCTGCCTCGCGGTAGTTGCATTACGTCGGGGGGAGCACGTCAGTGCCCTGTGGATCGTGGTCGCCTCTGTGTCGGTGTATCTGGTGGCTTATCGCTACTACAGTCTGTACATCGCCCAGAAGGTGATGAAACTCGACCCCACGCGCGCGACGCCTGCGGTTATTAACAACGACGGTCTGAACTATGTTCCGACCAACCGTTACGTGTTGTTTGGTCACCACTTCGCCGCTATCGCCGGTGCTGGTCCGCTGGTTGGTCCGGTTCTCGCCGCGCAGATGGGCTACCTGCCTGGCACGCTGTGGCTGCTGGCGGGGGTAGTGCTGGCCGGTGCGGTACAGGACTTTATGGTGCTGTTTATCTCCTCTCGCCGTAACGGCGCATCTCTCGGTGAGATGATCAAAGAAGAGATGGGACCAGTACCGGGGACTATCGCGCTGTTTGGCTGTTTCTTAATCATGATCATCATCCTTGCCGTCCTGGCGCTGATTGTGGTTAAAGCCCTGGCCGAAAGTCCGTGGGGTGTCTTCACCGTTTGCTCAACCGTACCGATTGCGCTGTTTATGGGTATCTACATGCGCTTTATTCGTCCGGGGCGTGTGGGTGAAGTCTCTGTCATTGGTATCGTGCTGCTGGTTGCCTCTATCTACTTCGGTGGCGTGATTGCTCACGATCCGTACTGGGGTCCGGCACTGACCTTTAAAGACACCACCATTACCTTCGCGCTGATTGGCTATGCGTTTGTTTCCGCACTGCTGCCAGTGTGGCTGATCCTCGCACCGCGCGACTATCTGGCAACCTTCCTGAAAATCGGCGTTATCGTCGGCCTGGCGCTGGGTATCGTGGTGCTGAACCCGGAACTGAAAATGCCTGCGATGACCCAGTACATTGACGGTACTGGCCCGCTGTGGAAAGGCGCTCTGTTCCCGTTCCTGTTCATCACCATCGCCTGTGGTGCGGTATCTGGCTTCCACGCGCTGATCTCTTCCGGTACGACGCCGAAACTGCTGGCTAACGAAACCGACGCGCGTTTCATTGGCTACGGCGCAATGCTGATGGAGTCCTTCGTGGCGATTATGGCGCTGGTTGCTGCGTCCATCATCGAACCGGGTCTTTACTTCGCGATGAACACCCCGCCTGCTGGCCTTGGCATCACCATGCCTAACCTGCATGAAATGGGTGGCGAGAACGCGCCGATCATCATGGCGCAGCTGAAAGACGTTACCGCACACGCGGCAGCGACCGTCAGCTCCTGGGGCTTCGTGATTTCGCCAGAGCAGATCCTGCAAACAGCGAAAGATATTGGTGAGCCTTCTGTCCTGAACCGTGCAGGTGGTGCGCCGACGCTGGCGGTAGGTATCGCTCACGTGTTCCACAAAGTGCTGCCGATGGCTGACATGGGCTTCTGGTATCACTTCGGTATTCTGTTCGAAGCCCTGTTCATCCTGACCGCGCTGGATGCGGGTACCCGTTCTGGCCGCTTTATGCTGCAAGACCTGCTGGGTAACTTCATCCCGTTCCTGAAAAAAACCGACTCTCTGGTTGCCGGTATCATCGGTACTGCGGGCTGTGTGGGTCTGTGGGGGTACCTGCTGTATCAGGGCGTGGTCGATCCGCTGGGCGGCGTTAAGAGCCTGTGGCCGCTGTTCGGTATCTCCAACCAGATGCTGGCAGCCGTAGCGCTGGTACTGGGCACCGTTGTGCTGATTAAGATGAAGCGCACCCAATACATCTGGGTAACTGTTGTTCCGGCTGTATGGCTGCTTATCTGCACCACCTGGGCGCTGGGCCTGAAACTGTTCAGCACCAACCCGCAGATGGAAGGCTTCTTCTACATGGCAAGCCAGTACAAAGAGAAGATTGCTAACGGTACTGACCTGACGGCACAGCAGATTGCCAACATGAACCACATCGTTGTGAACAACTACACCAACGCGGGCCTGAGTATTCTGTTCCTGATTGTGGTGTACAGCATCATCTTCTACGGTTTCAAAACCTGGCTGAAGGTGCGTAACAGCGACAAACGTACTGACAAAGAAATTCCGTACGTTCCAATCCCGGAAGGCGGCGTGAAGATCTCTTCGCACCACTAACCGTGTTTAGCCCCGCTTCGGCGGGGCTTTGTTCTTATCAGAGTGAACTATGTTTGGTAACTTAGGACAGGCAAAAAAATATCTCGGCCAGGCGGCGAAGATGTTGATTGGCATTCCAGACTACGACAACTACGTCGAGCATATGAAGACCAACCATCCCGACAAGCCGTACATGAGCTATGAAGAATTCTTCCGCGAACGCCAGAACGCGCGCTACGGCGGCGATGGTAAAGGCGGTATGCGCTGTTGTTAATGGAGAGAGCATGAACCCGATTGCAGTTACCCTACTCACCGGTTTTTTAGGCGCGGGCAAAACCACCCTGCTGCGCCATATTCTTAATGAACAGCACGGCTACAAAATTGCCGTGATTGAAAACGAATTCGGCGAAGTCTCCGTTGATGATCAACTGATTGGCGATCGCGCCACGCAGATCAAAACGCTGACCAACGGCTGCATCTGTTGTTCGCGCTCCAACGAGCTGGAGGACGCGCTACTCGACCTGCTGGATAATCTCGACAAGGGCAATATTCAGTTCGACCGTCTGGTCATTGAATGCACAGGCATGGCCGATCCCGGCCCGATTATTCAGACCTTTTTCTCCCATGAGATTTTATGCCAGCGTTACCTGCTGGACGGCGTGATTGCGCTGGTGGATGCGGTACATGCCGATGAGCAGATGAACCAGTTCACCATCGCCCAGTCACAGGTTGGCTACGCCGACCGTATTCTGCTGACTAAAACCGACGTCGCAGGTGAAGCAGAAAAACTGCGCGAACGCCTGGCACGCATCAACGCCCGCGCACCGGTCTACACCGTCACCCACGGCGACATCGACCTGGGCCTGTTGTTCAACACCAACGGTTTTATGCTGGAAGAAAACGTCGTCAGCACCAAACCGCGTTTCCACTTTATCGCGGATAAACAAAACGATATTTCGTCGATTGTGGTGGAACTGGATTACCCGGTAGATATCAGCGAAGTTTCCCGCGTGATGGAAAACCTGCTGCTGGAATCGGCGGATAAACTGCTGCGTTACAAAGGGATGCTGTGGATTGACGGCGAACCTAACCGCCTGCTGTTCCAGGGTGTCCAGCGCCTCTACAGCGCCGACTGGGACAGGCCATGGGGCGATGAAAAACCGCATAGCACGATGGTGTTTATCGGGATTCAGCTGCCGGAGGAAGAGATTCGGGCGGCGTTTGCGGGGTTAAGGAAGTAATACCCTTAACCTACTAATACGAAGCGGACGAGGATAAAACCCTATCATTTTCCGTTCGCTTCACTATTTTATTTCGTTCCAACACCCATTAAAATTAAAAATATAATTCTGCCATAATTTCCTGAACACAGATGTAATTACATTGCCACCACTCATACTTTTAAAAATAATTTATATGATAGACGTCCTATTGAGGCGTAATAGATGTATTAATTTCCAAATACGCAAACATTCTGGTACAGTCCAAAAAAGAAAAATCATCAACCAAAACAATCAGCAAATAAATTAACAACGATTGAATCATAATCAACACGAATACAAGAGATTAACATGGCAACAATAATCCCAACAATCAGTAGCTGCAACGATAAAATTACTGCCGGAGAGAAAAGGCTGGCAAGAATTCTGGAAAGAGGACTAGGCGAAGAGTGCTGCTGTTGGTATGACATTCCCACGGGTGATAAGCATCTTCACCCAGATTTTATGATACTTTCGCCAGAAAAAGGCATTATTTTTCTCGAGGTAAAAGATTGGTTTATTACAAAAATAAAAAAAGCCAACAAGTCTAATGTGTTGTATGAGACACAAAATGGTATTCAATCTTTAAAGAATCCGATAGAACAAGTTAGGCGATATGCTTTCGAAGCTGTAAACCAGTTAAAAAAAGACCCCCTATTGTGCCAACAGGATGATCGTTACAATGGCAATCTTCTTTTCCCCTATGGATATGGCGTCTACTTTAGTAATATTACACGAGAAGCATTAAATAATAAATTTACTCAAGAAGAGCTGCTCGGGATCTTCCCATCAGATCTCATCATCTGCAAAGACTAGACTGGCCCCCTGAATCTCCAGACAACCAATATCACTTAAATAAGTGATAGTCTTAATACTAGTTTTTAGACTAGTCATTGGAGAGCAGATGATTGATGTCTTAGGAC